>NZ_JBSLYH010000005.1:0-211098 GCF_055793305.1 Calyptranema fuscum S582 | reverse complement strand
AAAAACAGAGATAGGATAGAAATGTGGGGCAGGATATCTGCGAAACCTGTCTACAGGAATTCGTCACACACAAGAAAAGCCCAGGCAATTGCCCAGGCTCATATTCTCAACTAGATTCGTAACTTTGGTGTGAATTATTCTGCCCTTCACTTCTGAGGTTGGACGACCTCAGTAGGTGTGGATGCAGGTGTCAGGATGGATGTTTGGGTCTGGACAACCCACCACCCGGCACCCGCAGACCCACCAATGAGCAGTGTGGCTAACCAGGGCATTAGCTTCAATAGCAGTCGTTCAGGTAGCTGAATTCCAAAAGAAAGACCTGATGACAATCGCATCGTCAGCGTTAGTCCCAAGAACTCCGGCTTGTCTGGTTGCTGATGGATTTGGGGTCGTTTAAACAACAAAGACTCACCTCCTTTAAACCCCTTCAATGGTTTACATGGAGGCGATCGCCTAAAAAAGAATATAGCTACGGCAACTTTGCTTGGCTTAAAAAACTATTCAGACTGACTTTGGGATGTGTCGGTACTGAATCAGTAGCTGGGGTAAAACCGCAACTACTACCTAGCGCTTACTGACGCTAGAATAAGCGAGGAAAAGAAGCCGCAACGTCTTATTCTGCAAACAGACGATGCCTCTCGCATGATGTTCAGTTACCAAACACGCCAAATCAGTTCTGTCTCGGCGGCACTGACAAATACTTTATGGAACGGGTTTGTGAGAGTATGTCTTACCTCCTACTTGTTTTCGTTCTTTTTTTCTTTGGTCTTGGGCGTGCCGCCTTCCTTGGTGGTTAGGTTCCGAACGGGTCGGGGGGGTGAATAGTGTTACTTCCGAAGAGATACCACGCGCCCACGCGATTCTCCCTGCATGTATGTTAGCAAAAAAATGAGAAAGGGTACTGTAAGCATTGGCAGATATGAACTTTTCTGCAACCTCTTCAATTTCAGGATGGTTCGATACCTTCCATCCCATCTGGGCAAGGCAAGTTGTCCTGAGGATTGCTGTTTTTGCCTTTCCAATCACAAAGTCGTTCTAATCCTGACTGTCATTCGAGGGGGTAGTGCGGAGAGACATTAGACCTCGGAGGTTTTGAAACCTCCGAGGTCTTAGGAATCGCGATCAGAAACCGCAACCCCAAAATTTAATGGGCTGGCTGCAATCCCTTGATGGCGTACTTGTTGCCAACTGAGATTACCCACCGGGTCGATTTTCACGACGATCGCTTCGATCTGGCTCTGGTCAGGGGCGATCGCATTCAGCACACGGCATTCAAATTGATCACCGGATTTATTGGCACGATAGACACCACCGCAGTTAATCAGGAGGTCGCTGCCAATCTCGCTACGGCGACTCGAAGAATAGCCGATCGCGATCGCTAACCGCCAATTTCATCATTTCTTAACTTTTTTGGGCACAATTTTAAGTATTGGGAGAAATCAGTAATCCTGTGTTATTTTTTACACGGCGATCGCGTTTAGACTGTCCGTAGAGCGATCGCATGGAATCGAGGTTAGTTAGCGGGTGCAACCGTCTTTATGCCGCATAACCATTGAATTTGAGAATTTTATGCCCCAGCACCCGATGCATAGCCGCATCTTTGTTCGCAAAGTTTTGACCGACCGTGAAGCCATACTTAAAATCGATATTGCGCCAATGTCATGGCAAAAAGGGGTGATCCGTTGGGTCTTCGGTGTGGTTGCGGCTACTATTTTTTTGATTTGCTTGTCGATCATTGTGGGGCTTATCCGCCATAGCATTGTGCAAATCACCCACGCTGCGGTTGGGGATGGGATTGGTTTGCTGCTGGCAGCGGTGTTGTTTGCCACATTAGTGTTTATCAGCACCGAAGCCTGGTTAGTAGAGGCGACTGAAACCGTTCATTTAGAAATCGATCGGCAACAATTTCGCTTGCGCTGTCACTGTTGTATTCTTCGAGGCAAGCCTTACTATGAAATCCGCAGACCGACGGCTGCCATTCAGCAGGTTGATCTGCATCCCAAACGGTTAGATTGCAACGTGCAATATTTCCGATCGCCCTATGGGGTGTTTCGCTACTTTCCTAATAGTTTTGCCAGACTTACCAGTTGCGCGGTGTGGGATGGCGATCGCCCGTATGAATTTGGGTTTTATCTGGCTCAATCGGAACAGGAATGGTTGGTGCAAGAGATTTCAGAGTTTCTGGGTTGCATCCGTTCCGAAAATTTGCATTTAGATCGATAGTTTGTGGCGATCGCTCCATATCAAATCATAGTGAGAGCCTCGCAGGGCGAGGCTCTCATACCAATTTAATTAGCGATCGCACCAGATACCGTAAGGGCGCATCGCGATGCGCCCTTACACTAGATCGATGTGCCATGGAGTTTGTTTAAATCAGTATCACTATGATTGAGTTTTATTAACTAGCAGATCCGTGATTGGTTTCGGCAGGGCAAAAGCAGTAACGATTTTTGCCTTGTTTTTTGGCTTCATACATTGCCATATCAGCGCGTTTCAGCAAGTCTTCCATATCCTGGCTGTCTTTGGGATAGAGGCTGATGCCAACGCTCAGCGTTACCGAAATGGTTTTTCCTTCTAATACAAAGCTGTGAGAAAGGGTCTGCAAAATTTTCTCTGCCACGCGGCTGATATCCTGGGCGATCGGAATCGACGGTAATAACACAACAAATTCGTCGCCGCCGATGCGTGCCACCGTATCACTGCTACGCAAACAGCCAGACAGTCGTTGGGCAACCGCTTTGAGCAACAAATTTCCCATCAAATGCCCGTAGGTATCGTTGATTTGTTTAAAGCCATCCAAATCTAAAAACAATAGGGCAACAAGCTGGTTATGCTCTTTTGCCAGCTCTAGCGATTGTTTGAGCCGATCTTGAAAGAGTTCGCGATTGGGCAGTCCGGTCAGGGTGTCGTAATAAGCCATATGTCTGAGGCGATGTTCTGCCTGTCGTAGTTCAGCGTTAGAGCGCACCAGTTCTGCGGCTGTGCGCCTCAGTTCTTCTTCCACTTGTTTGCGTTGGGTAATATCCCGAATCACCCCGACTAAAAATAAATTGCCTGCGGCATCTCGATGCAGCGATCGCTTGGTAGCAATCAGATACGTCATACCATTGGCATCTGTAAATTCTTCTTCGTTTTCTTGTTCAATCCCGGTTTCAAAAATTAAGTCATCGTGGCTCCACAATTGTTTGACTTGATCGCCAGGTAAAAAGTCTTGATCAGATTTGTCGATCAAGGTTTCCAGGGAATAGCCAATCAACCGGCAATATGCCTGGTTTAAGACGATCCAGCGATGATTTTTGTTTTTGACAAAAACCGGATCGGGAATGGTATTGATCACGGAATTAAGAAATTCCTTTGACTTTTTAAGTTCTTCTTCTAGATGGGCGAAGTATCCGGTAATTGCGATCGCCGATCCCAATAGCGCGAGCATCGGTGGCACTAAGGGGATCCACCATCCGGCTAAAAATACCCAGTAGCAAACACCTGCCAAGCCTGCACCTGCAATCAAAATGCTGAGGGCAGCCCGTCCCGGCGATCGCACATACCAACTCAACACGGCACCCAACACTGACCATGCCAAAATCCACACCATCTCAACGGGTTTTGGCAACACCTGAATCAGCGATCGCCCATCCAAAGCGGCACCCAGCATCTGACTAATAAAATTGGCATGGAGTTCTATGCCCGCAATCGGCTGAGCTGCCCCAGCATGCTCGCTACTATACGCCGTATAAAAAAAATCTCTGAGGCTAACGGCAGTTGAACCAATCAACACAACGCGATCGCGCATTAACTCAGGCGGCACACGCCCTTCCAACACATCTCGCATAGAAACCTGCTGAAACTGAGACGTCGAACCTCGCAGATTTGCCAGAACCTGATAGCCCCCCGCATCAGCACGCACATAGCCCCCATCATTAGAACGAAACCGGACAAAGGTCGCCCGGTTCAGTTGCAAATAATCTGAATTACTATCAGCCGCTTCGGGGGTTATTCCTTCAGCCGCCAAATAGATTGACACTAACTTGAGCGCAAAACTCTGGTGCATTTCCTTGTCTACTTGCCAGAACAAGACCAGCCGCCGAACTTTGCCATCCGTATCAACGACCACGTTATTAAATCCAATTTGCTGTCGTTGTTCTAGCGTTGGCGGCGGTTTCACCCCCATACTCATGGCATCGGCAATTTTTTCAATGCCAATGAGATTCGGCGTTGTGGCAAATACTCGATTGAGTTGAACTTGCCCCCGATCGACCGGAATATCTCGATAAATATCTAACCCAATGACACGGGGCTGATAAGTCTTAATTTTCTCAATTAACTCTGCCATGACCTTATCGGACAGGGGCCAGGCCTGGAGCTGGTTGATATCCGCATCATCAATACCAACAATGACCACCCTGGAGTCGATCGGTTCGGGTGGGCGCAAGCGAAACAGTTGGTCAAATGCCGTTAGCTCAAACGCTTGCAATAACCCCAAAAATCGAATTGCAAAGACACAGCCTGCAACGCAACTGGCAGTGATACCAACTCGTCGATTTTGCTTTAACCAGGGTTTGATCTGGCGGCTGAATGGACTGAGGCGTTGCCGTAAGTTTTTCATCTGCTTCAACCCTTTACCCAGTTGTTGGCAAAATGGCTAAGTAATAGCTAAGAAATCAAAGATTCGACCGTTTGCGTATTACGTTGTAATAGGATTTTGCCCGTACGTACCCGATAACCCATTCGATCGGTCACCCATTTGCTCAATAAGACCTGCATTACATCCGCTTTAATTGATTTTTTGCTGGGAACCGAAATTAGCAGGTTCAGCTTTAAAACCTTTTACCTTCGGCAATACCCATGAATTAGCAAACAACCAAGCCAGTCTGTACGGTGACTACGATACAAGCGCTATAAGTGTACCCGTAGCCGATGCGATTCTTTCAAACGCATCACCCCAATTTTTTGCCCATCCAGAAAAAAGTAATGCTAGTTGGTTCTGTGCGTGCAATCTTTACAGCCAATAATCCTGGATCAATACCCTTAGGATCGTGAATGGAATAACCCTAAAGATTTAGCTTTGGCAACGTGATATTGCAGTACTGCCAGATACAAATGTTTGAGTTCTAATTAGTTTGACATCCTAAAATCACAAATTAATTAACCTATCATTCCTTTAAAAAGAATCGGGGTTAATTCAATTTATGATTCTCATCAACGAATATAGTCTGTGCCCATGCATCTTGATTTTTAATCCATCCGAGAAAGTTAGATTATCCCGATTTGATCTTAAAAAAACTGAATTGGATGGCACGAGTTCTGTTACGTCTTACTCGTATCCTCAAGTTTTTAAGGGTCAGAAGAATATTTAAAAAGGGTCATCAACGGTTAGACGATCTCTGGAAAAGGTCATCCCTGTAAATCCTAGGGGAGAAGCCTTCAGACTATGATTTTCGCCATTTTCCAAAGACGATCTAATGAATGCTTCGCCCTTGCAGGGGTAACATCTTTTTCAGAAATCTCCTTAACTGATAGCCTCTAAAGTGTCTAAATCTAAAGAATTAAAATAGGATTTTGGCGATCGCAATCTACTTCTAAAGATAGATGAGTTGTAAAAGATAATCCTTAACCTATCGGTACGATTGTTTACCTGAGGTTACGTTCCATCAATATTGTCAAACTCTTGAGAAATATAAACTTGAAAGGCTAAAAAAAATGGAAGGTGTTTGTTTTCATCGGTAAGCTTGAAGTCGATTCAGGGAGGGATGTTGACCTTCTAACTGACAAAAAATCAAGAGGTGCAGAGCAGTTATATTGACTAACAAGTAGGTGGGTAGTACCAAAAGACGACCTAATTGAGTTATGCATCGCTTGTACCATTAGACTTTTGTGAAACCTCACCTTCTCATGTGTTTGACCACCTACTTGGCACCCAGTTTTTAATATGCAACTCCTCAAGAATTGTGTATTGGTATTAGACCAGCAAACCGATGACCTAAAGACATTAGAGTCTCATTTAGAGCAATTGAGCTGCCCTGTGGTGGTGGTTAATTCTGCGGAACAGGTCATAGTGAGTATGCGACAAAGCTGCCCCTATCTTGTGATTTTGGCAGGCAACTATGAAAACTGGTCTCATACCTGGATCGATCAGTTGCGTCGGGTTGGAAGTAGCCGTGGAATTACAATTGTGGCGTTGACCGACTGCCATGCCCCTAGCTGGTTACATCAGGAGGATAATCCCGGTTTAGATGGTTTTTTGGTTAAACCGCTGACGGGGGATGTGGTGATGTCATTGGTTCAGTCAGCTTGGGTCCGGCAAAGGGTTTACTCTGTCAGTTAAACATCACCAATAAATGAACCTGTCATTCGTTTTTATAGCGGTGTGCCAGTTCATTAAGTACAGAAACGGTATTGTGGGTCGCTCCGCGACCCACAATACCGTACTGAATTCTAAGTGTTGCAAACACGAAATTTTGCAACATGGGGGTTTGGGGGCTGCGCCCCCAAGAGGGGGTAAAACCCCCTCCGCCCCCTCTAAAACTTTTAAGTTGGTGTACTAAGCCACATGCTCCTTGCTGAACCATGATGCAATTTGCGCCTTTATATCCCTGGCTGTATCAATCGCTTCAGCCAATTTTTCCAACGTGTTTATGGAGTGGCGATCCGCAATCACGGGCGATCGCCCTGACCTTTGATGATGGACCGCATCCTCAAAACACACCAGCCTTATTAGAGGTGCTAGACCACTACCAGATTCCCGCTAGCTTTTTCTGGTTAGGGGTTTGCGTCAACCACTCCCCCGCTGTTGCCAAAGCCGTCTATCAACAGGGGCATTGGATTGGGCTACATGGCTACACCCACCGCCCCTTTCCGCTGTTGTCGAAAGATACCCTGAAGCAAGACCTGGCGACCACACAACAGGCGATCGCCCAGGCGTGCGGTTTAGATCTGGCAGAGGCGCGCCAGCAATTTCGGGATGTCCGTCCGCCTTACGGGGTGTTTGTGCCGCGCACATTAGCTCACTTATGGCAATGGGCATATCGTCCGGTGATGTGGAGTGTGGTTCCAGAAGATTGGGCTAAACCGGGGATCGATGTGGTCGTCAGGCGGGTGTTAAAGCAGACTCAAAATGGCTCGGTGATCGTTTTACATGATGGGTACACGGGGGGAGAGGATGTCGCGGCGATCGCTGCCCAACTGATTCCTAAACTATTGGCACAGGGCTATCAGTTTGTCACGGTCGATCAACTGTGGCACCTCAAACCCTAAAATCAGCAACACCAAATCATGAACACCAAATCATGGACGTTCGGTAGTTCTCCAGAGAAAATAGAGATAATCTGATCAATCTCAGCCGCTTCGCCCAATTAAAGCTACGATCAAAGTTTGCGATCGCAATCCCTGAGAATGCGATCGCAACGAGCTAGAATTTTAGGTTTCATTTGGCTTAAACCCTACTTTAAAAATAGGTTGCAGTAGATAAGGACGCATTTTTCCGGCATCTTTATCTACCTCTTTATTTTTATTCTTTAGGGAACGAACTTAAATTCTAAAGATGCATCTATGAGATTCCGACACGAGTGTTGCGAACCCTATATTCTGCAACATTGGGTGTGGGAGCCGCGCCCCCACGCAGGGGTTCCACCCCTGCACCCCGTCGTCAAACTTTTAATTGGGTCTACTAGCAACTATTTCAGACGGGTTCACTCCCTCTAATCCGGGAGTTTCCATTGAACCCCATTTGTTCCCTGATTCCAACAACGATAGACAGATCAACGATTTCACGCCAATTCAAAGCACTTCAACCCATAATAGTCCTGTGCTACCTCCAGTTATAGACGAGGGAGATTGCTTCCCTTTCAAATTTTGGTTTAATAACAACATCCAGGATGGGATGTACTACCGCAACGAGCTGTTTTATAGACTCCATACAGTCGATATCGGCAATCGGGCGCGGCTCTATCACTATGCCTGCAAATTATCTCAACGCGATACAGTTGTGGTCAGTGCGTCTGACACCGGCTGTAGCATTTGGGTCAGTCTCAGAAGTCCAGGGGCAACCCAGTTTCAACCCGGAGAATATCGCATCTTCCCATTCGTAGAACATGCGACCGAAGATAGCTAAACATCAGTAAAGGAGTAGACGCAGAGGCTATGCCTCTGCGTCTACTCCTTTAAATGCAGACGATGGTTACAAAGAAGATGCGATGGAGGAATGCCTCTTAATCGAGGTCGTTGTCGTCCTCATCGCCAGAATTTTTCATTTCTTCTTTGAAGCCTCTGAGTGTTTTGCCCAATGCGTTGCCCAATTCTGGAATTTTCTTAGGACCAAAAATAATGAGAGCGACGATCGCAATAATGCTGACTTCGGGCCAACCCAAACCAAATGCCATTTGACTCTCCCTAATAGTGTTCCGGTAGAACTGCCATTTATCTTTCTCTAACTATTGTTGCAAACCCCAAATTTTGCAATACGGGGTTGGAGGTTACGCCTTTTAGCGGTTGGGTTAAGCCGTTTTTGCGAGGCGCTTTGCTTTGGCTTGTTGGTGCAAATAGTCAAACACGCTCTTATCGCCAATGTCATCGGGAATCGCCTGGATGGTTTTGCGCAGGGCAAAGACCAAAAATAGGGCAGCCCAGGTAGCCAGTAACGCTTGTTCCCAACCGACCGACAAAATCCCCACCATATGCCCCAGCAGCAAGGCAGGCAGTAAGGGGGTTAATACTTTCGTTTCCAGTCGATTAAAGCAAAACGCTTCTTTGAAAAAGATGCCCGTCAACGCCGCAAATGTAAACCCGATCCCCAGGAGGGTCAGGGGTTGAGTATAAATCGTCAGGGCAAGGGGAGCTGGATCCGCCAGGGCGATCGCGATCGCAGCGATGGAGCCAATGGCTAAAAAGGCTTGCAAGGCTCGGTGCAACGGTTCCAGATAGATATGGATGGTAAATAAACTCACGCCCAGGGCTACAGAGAAGCCAGCATAGAGAACAGTTAGGGCGGAAAGCACCATTGGGGTCGTGCCCTGCCACAGGACTAACGCACTGCCCAGACCAAAACAAATAGCCGCGACCATCAAGCCTGCCCGATAGATCACAACTCCCTGGCGATCGCCCCTGGTAATCGTAAATTCTCCAAACTGCCCTTGATAAACCACGGGTTCAGTTGCTACCGATCGATCTTCAGAATTCATGGCTGTCTTCCCACTTACTCCAACGCCTTACTTATCAGCATACGGTTGTATTTTAAATTTGGGGTTGATTTTTTTGTAGGGCACCCGTGCCCTGCAAGCGTAACTATCACTCTGGTGGAAACACAATCTCAACAGCATCTCCCCAACTCAGAGGCAATCGAGTCTGGGCACTGCCGCCATTGACCGCAATTTCAACCCAACCATGACTGCCCACCAAACTCAACACTGTTCCAAGGGGAACGTCGGCATAGGTCTGGTTTCCAGGCACAAGCGTCTGCTGAACAACCACGTCCCAACTCTTGGATTGCACCAATTCTGCCGGAATTGTGGTGATCAGATTGCCAAAGTGGTCAATGGATTGGATGTGCCCCCGAAGACCTGACGGTGTCCGCGTCCAATCGGGTAACGCGTTTGATACAAGGGTAGCGGGATCGATCAGGGTGCCTACGGCTGGGAGCGGTATACCCCTGGCTAGATGTGCGCCAACCGGGGCAAAAATATCGCGTCCATGAAAGGTAGCACTGGGATTTGCCGATCGCCAATAGTCGGGATTGTTCAGCTCGACCGCTGTGATGACGGAATGCTGAGTTAAAATACCGCTGAAAATGCCATTATCGGGTCCGACCAGAAAGCCATCGGCAAGTTGCAGCGCGATCGCCCGTCTCAGGCTTCCCACCCCCGGATCAACCACGGCAACATGAACGGTTCCCGTAGGAAAATAAGGATACGCCGTCATCAGGTGAAACCGGGCTGCCAGAATATTTTGAGGAGGGATCTGGTGAGTTAGGTCAATAACCGTGATATCCGGCGCAATCTGGGCGATCGCTCCCTTCATCACCCCAACATAGGTATCTTGTCCACCAAAATCGGTTAACAACGTCAGAAAACCGTGGGTCATCACCCTCCTCTCCCCAGACTTTTCGGTTAGTTTTGAAAGAGACGCGCTTTGCGCATCTCTCGGATTAGCTTTAAGGCGATTTCTAAACACGAGTACTGAGTTGATGCACCTGACCCCCTCTCATGTCCAAAAACTAGAACAATTTTTAGAGCGAGTGAAGGGAGAGACCTACCCCGAACCCACTTCGACGTTGCATACGCAAATTAGCCAGAAAATGCTGGATATTTTTATTGAGAAATGCTCAATTCAGCCAGGGGCAAGCATTTTAGACATCGGTTGTGGTCAGGGTGTGGCACTGGAACTGTTTCTGCAAAAAGGCTTTCAACCCATTGGCATCACGCTCAATTCCATCGACGTCAAAGCTTGCCGAGAAAAAGGGTACACCGTTTATGAAATGGATCAGTCGTTTCTAGACTTTGCTGACCAGAGTATTGACGGCATTTGGTGTCGTCATTGTCTGGAACATAGCATCTTCCCCTATTTCACTCTCAGCGAATTTTTCCGGGTGCTAAAACCAGACGGTGCCCTGTATGTCGAAGTACCCGCCCCTGACACGACCAGTCGGCATCAGTCTAATCGCAATCATTACAGCGTTTTGGGCAAAACCATGTGGGCAGAACTATTTCACCGCAGTGGGTTTAAATTGGTGGACGTTGCCGATATTAACTTTCAAACGCAGTTAGGTGCAGATACTTACTGGGCATTTATTCAACAGAAACTCAGCCCAAGCAGCGGAGACACTGCCTCCACTGCTTAAGCTCAGCGATTGATTAGCCCTGATGGGATTAGAAGCGATCGCCAATCGTAAAGTTCAACGCGCTACTATCATCATCGCTAACGGCAAACTCCAGACGTGCCAGGCCAAACGGCGTCACGGCTCGTAAGCCAACCCCAAAGCCAAAGCCATCACCCGGTCTGCCTCGCACCTCAGCCGGATTGCCCGTGACTTCATCGGCAGTCCCTAAGTCAGAACCATAGTCTACAAATAGTGCACCTGCCAGATCGATATCGTTCGGTCCCATCGTCAGAGAGGCGATCGGGAAGCGATACTCTACCGTTGCTTGCACAAAGCTACTACCCGAGCCAACGCCACCTTTACCAAACCCACGCACCGAGTTGATGCCACCCAGGTTAAACGCTTCGTAAGGCGGTACATCCCCTAAAATCGTGCCCCCTTGCAGGTTTAACACCAACACCCGTGGTCCCTCGCTAAAGCCAAACAAATTCAACGGCAGAAACTCCGTTACGTTCCCTGCAATGCGGGTAAAGCCAATCTCGGCATCGCCTACCGGGATCGATTGATCAATGCCAAAGCGAATCCGAGATCCACGACTGGGATAGAGTGGTGCATCAACGGTGCTGTAAATAGCCGCCAAGTTGACCGTCAATAAATCATCCTGCCCCGTGTCGCCAAAGGTGAGGCGATTGCCGTCTTCATCAAAAGCATAGACATCACTGCCAAACAAGTCATCACGCACAGAAACACGTTGATAGTTGACGCCAAGCGACGCACTCAGATTAGGTGCTACGGGTTGGAAATATTCCAACCCACCGCCTAAGCGATGCACCCAGGGCGTATCACCGTTGGGCAGATCAACATCGGGATCGCCCCCTGAGAAAGCCGGATAAAAAGACCGCTGGTTGAAAATATTGACCGAAAACCCTCGACGCGGCGACTCTTCCAGCAAATAGGTATAGCTCAGGTCGAGCGCTGCAATGCTGGAACCACCGACAGCTTCTAACAACAGATATTGGGTGTCGCTAAAGTTCAGGCGGGCATGACCGCTTAAAGAAAAGCCCCGACGCTGGTTATTCCCCGGAATTACCGTTCTGGCGCGAGTTGCCCCCTGGAGTGCTGTTGGTGGTCGCAGCCCTGACCCTAAGCCAGCACTAAACCGCAGCCCATCATCGATCTCGACTTCAACCGGATCTTCGGCTTGCGCCATGCGAAACGCCTGATTTTCAGTAAACAAGCGATCGCCCGACTGGGGACGCAACAAATCGCTAGCCTCGGTCGATAATGATTCATCCTCCACCCGTGCCTCTATAGCAGGGGTTTGCCCATCCAGGGATGTGACAGCGGGTGCGATCGCAGCGGGTGCTTCAGTCTCAACCGCATCTGCTGCCACGGCATCTGCTGAAATAGATTCAGGTTCAACCGGATCTACGGCAACGGCATCTGCTGCCACCGGATTCGTAAGATCTTCGGGAGCCACCAGAGGATTCTCTGCGGCAGTCGAGTCAGAGGGGGTTGCAGCAGCATCGGTGACATCAATTTCAGCATCCCCGACAGGTAGAAGGTCAGCGTCAGCAGAGTCTAGAGGAGCATCAGTCGCGATCGCTGTTGGAGAGACATCCTGAGCGTACAATGCTGTATCCGGTGTCGTCTGCCCCCAACTGGCAGTCGCAAAAAGCAGGCTAGCTGAAGTTGTTCCTAGAGCCAAAACCAGCTTGTTGAAAACAATCGGTGAATGACGTGCTTGCATCTATTCCTCACACAGTTAAATAGGGCGGTTGTCAAAGGGTGGGCGATACGGACTCAGCACAAACGATGGTTTGCAGTGTACTGCCCTCAGCAGGGCACACGATGAACCCTGAACCTTACTCCAACATCAACAGGTAGTTCTAAAAAAGGCATGATTTTTTGTTGCGCGGGCGACGCCCGCGCAACAAAAAATCATGCCATGAATACCACTACCCATCAACGTTGTCATAAATTTGCCGGGTAATTTCCGGATTTGCTTACAGAATGGCTCAAAAAGCCGCAAAATGAAACAGGTTTTGGCAAAAGGTTAGGATTTTTCGAACTGTAAAGCCCTCATAACCCTCCATCACAGCCACCTTCTGTGAAAAAAGCCGATTTGCCAAGGATGAGGGGCATCGTCAGGTTAGATAAATTTCTTTACACTGGGAAGAGTCCGTAAGTTTTCTGTGTTCATTTGTGCGATCGCCTTAACCCCTATGTTGCTTCAGCCGACCCAACGCACCAAACTGGATGAATCCGACGATACGCTGTTTTATGATTTTCCTCGATTTGTCACCCATGTCGATGACCCGTTCATTCAACAGCTCACCGACCTCTACCGAGAACGACTCACACCCGGTACGCATATTTTTGACATGATGAGCAGTTGGGTCTCCCATTTACCCGAAGACCTCTCATTTGCTCATGTTGAAGGGCATGGCATGAACGCCGAAGAACTCGCCCGCAACCCCAGATTAGATCACTACTTCATCCAAAACCTGAACGACAAGCAACTCTTACCGTTAGCAGATCAGTCCTTTGATGCCGTATTGAATACCGTTTCAATTCAATATCTGCAATTTCCAGAAGCCATCTTTGCCGAAATCTATCGCATTCTCAAACCGGGCGGCATCGCTATCATCAGCTTTTCGAACCGGATGTTTTACCAGAAAGCGATTCAGGCATGGCGCGATAGCTCTGAAGCAGACCGCATCGAACTGGTCAAACACTATTTCAACGCTATCCCTGGCTTCACGCCACCCGAAGTCGTGTCTCGACAGTCGGCGCTGAATAACGTCATGCAACTGTTTGGCATGGCTGGAAGCGATCCCTTTTATGCCGTGATCGCTCAACGTAAGGTCTCCCCTTAAAACTTTAGGAACCCGTTGTTTCACTGAATTCTGACGGATGTTGTGTCGGAGCCATCCAATCCCGTAAGCATCACAAATTAATTAAAACCCGGAAGTTTATTTTTGGAAGCGCGGCGGAGCCGCGCTTCCAAAAATAAATCTTCGGTTTTATTAAATCCACGATACTAAGGGCGTAGCATTTGGGTAAGGATTTTCGAGGCAAGCCTAAGGATTTTCTACCAAATGCCACGCCCCTACACTGGGGCAACGCAAACTGAGCTAGAACCAGGTTGTTTTATAAAATCTCCGTTTGGTTGGAGTGAGGCTCTACCTCGCCCTGACTAAACGGGGATTTTATTTTATCTATAACAGTGTGCCAGTTCGTTAAGTCCAGAAATGCTGCTGTGGGGCGCTCTGCGCTCCACAGCAGCGTACGGAATCAACCGACACAGCACTATATTATCTATCAGACATCTTTTCACCGTATTTATACGTAGAAAAGAAGAGAAAGCGATCGCCTCTTTACCTGCACTTATAGCGATTCTCACGGGTGTGAAAAACGAGTTGCTATGTAAGAGCACAGCGTCCACACAGCAACCATAATCCGTCTATACGAAGCGCGATAAACACTGGCTTCAAGTTCAGCTCATCAAGTCTTTAATCCGAATATCCGGTATAAAAAGTAACGTCGCGAAGAAAGGAAATAGCATCGTGTGTAATTTCCAATCAACCTGTCTTTAACAGAGTTGCAACCAAGACGAAGGTAGCTCGTATGGCAAATCGCGAACATGTCTCGTTACTCAAAGCTGGCGTCGAAATGTGGAATGGGTGGCGCAAGTTTAATTCCGACAAACCCGATCTGAGTGGTGCAAACTTAAGTCTGATCAGCCTCAAAGGAGCCAATCTTTCCAATGCCAACCTCATTGGCACCAATTTAATCGGGGCAGACTTGAGTGAAGCAGACCTGAGTCGAGCTTTTATCATCAAATCTCGATTAATGGGCGCGTCATTAATCGGCACAAACCTGATTGGGGCTATGTTAAGAGGCGCAGATTTAGCCGAAGCCAACCTCAGTCGGGCAAATCTAAGTAAGGCAGACATTGCAGAAGCCTTATTGACAGGGGTCAATTGCAGTGGAGCCTACTTTATCGAAAGTGTGCTCAATGGAACCAACCTCAAATCCATTGATGCCACGGGCGCAAATTTTAGTAGAGCCAAACTCAATCGGGCAATCTTGATCGAAGCCGATCTCACCTGTGCTAATTTGACCCAATCCAGCCTGATCGAAGCTGTCATGAGTAAGGCAATTTTGAGTCAAACTATTTTCACAAAAACCGACTTAAGGGGAGCCGATCTCAGCCAAACCAATTTGACAACGGTTGATCTGAGTAGTGCAAATTTGCAAGGTGCGACGTTACCCGCTGCGGACGTCTATTGTGTCAAACCATCAACCTAATATAGCGATCCTATTTGATTTGTGAACCTGATCGGTTGTGAAAGCGCCCGCCCGAAGGGCGGGCGCTTTCACAACTGATTTAGGATTGCTATAGCTGGATTGAGCTATGCTTCGGGCAAAGTAATACGATTGTTGTAGATTTATTGCCAATTACTGAGCCATCGCCGCTTTCGCACCCCAGGAACATGACGCGGCTTTGCAATGTTGGTATAAAAAGATAGGTTAATTCCTCTGTTGGAGTTATCCAGGGCAGCTGACCTGGTTATGTAGCAATATGCGAGTTGATTAAGTAGAGGGGGTGCAGGGGGCGGTGCCCCCTGCGTGGGGGTTCCACCCCCACACCCCGTGCTTAACCCAAGCGGGTATCGCTATATTTACAGTTGTAAATCAGGCATCAGCGATCGCCCGGTCAGGGTGCTTCCAGGTTTTGCGATCATTTGTCCTGCTAGCGCAACTTAGGGAAGACATCAATCATGCAGAAAGTTCTGTATATTTTGGGTGAGTTGAGTGACGAAGATATTAATTGGTTAGTAGAAGTCGGTAACCGGCAAGATATTGCACCTGGCACCATCTTGATTCGAGAAGGATATCCTGTCGATACGCTTTATATCTTGCTTGCCGGAGCTTTAATTGTTTCGATTTCTGCCCTTGAAGGTCGGCAAATTGCTAAATTGGCAACGGGGGAAGTGGTCGGTGAAATGTCGTTTATTGACGATAGCCCACCGTCTGCAACCGTACAAACCTTAGAAGAGTCCGTAGTTCTAGCCATTCCCCGAACGTTACTCAGCGAAAAGCTGCATCAAGATGTTGCCTTTGCGGCTCGGTTTTATCGGGCTTTGGCGATTTTGCTATCGCAGCGACTGCGCGGCACCGTCAAACAACTGGGCGATGAGAAAACAGCGGCGAGTCAACCCACCGACCCTGTAGTAGCGCCTGCCCCCCTGGACAATGCCGCGATCGCCCAGGTACGGTTTAACCAGCTATTGGAAAAGCTGATGGGTGTGCAAAACGAACCGGCATTAGAGTGATTTCAGTTAGGGCGATCGCACTCTTTGCCGTAAAATCCATACCTAAAACTTATATCAGTAGAAAACATACCAGTCTTAGGGGAGAAAACTTTAAGATCAAATCCAGGTTTGTCCTTAACTCCCTATGACCTCGGATATTTTCTACCAATTTGACCACATTCATCCTTCAGACCGATGGGTTGTAGGAGATAAGGCGTTTTACCTGAGCGTATTAGCACAGCAAGGTTGCCCTGTGGTTCCAGGGATAGTGGTGTCAGCTCCGGCATTTCGCCAGTTTTTGGAAGATGTACATTGGCAAGAGCCGTTATTTTCCGATTTTCCTAACTCTTCCCTCTATTTAGACGTAGACGATCCGCAGCAGTTGCAGGAAATTGCCCAACGCTTACGTCATACACTTCAGGCAACGCCGTTGCAAGATGATTGGGTATCTGAGTTAGAGCGTCTGGTTCAGGCGTGGCAGATGCCAACCGTGATCTTGCGTCCGTCGCTATCCATTACCAGCAGCCGCGATTCTTCCCTCAGCCAAAAAACCAAAGGGCTATTTAAGTCTCAGGTTTGTCCCGTGACCCAAGAGGCGATCGCTGAGGGATTAAAGCAAGTTTGGGGAACCTTGTTTCAAGCTAAGAGTTTGCTATATTGGCAGCGCCTGGGCATCCAGCTCCATAACGTCAACCTGGCAGTTTTAATCCAACCCATACAATCGGCGATCGCATCAGGAGACATCGCCATTCAAGTTCCTGAGCTAACCATCCAGGCAACTCTGGGGTTAGGTATGGCAATTGGTGAAGGGAAAGTATTACCCGACTGGTATTCAATTCAAACTCAAACGGGGCAGCTACAAGACTATCGGTCTGGCACTAAAATATTTTCTTATCACATTGGCACCCCTGCTCAACCGTCTGCCAATCCCATGCCGTCAGCGTCGTTATTAACGCAAATCACGCCCGCAGGCACAGGGTTGCAGGCACACCTACTTGACCATTCACAACAAAGACAACCGGCGATCTCAGAACCGCAGATCCAGCAATTGGTTCACATGGCTAAACAGGCGATCGCCGTCCTCGAAAGTCCCCTGTATTTAGAATGGACGATTCCGGCTGGCTCCGAGACAAGCCCATCTATCCCCCTGATTACCCAGGCGTCTCCCCTGTTCACCCAACGGGAAAGCACCTGGCACACGATCCCTGAAGCCGCTGTCCCGGTTTCAGCACCCTCCGCTGAGTTACTGCCATCTGATCCTGATTTTTTGCCATCTGAGGTGTTGTCTACCGCGTTTACTGGAATTGCTGCTGCTACCGGGCGCGCCCTGGCTGAAGCCTGGGTGATTGAGGAGTGGGGGCTTGCCCCCAGCCACGTGCCAACGGGCAAAGTGCTGGTGGTACCTACCCTGTTACCCGAACAGGTGTCCTGGATTGCGGGTGCCGTTGGGGTGGTGACGAGTCAGGGGGGAGTTACCAGCCATGGGGCAATTGTGGCGCGTGAGCTAAGAATTCCAGCCGTAGTTGGCATTGGTCAGGCGATCGCCCAGATCAAAACCGGAGATGTGCTGTTAGTCGATGGCGATCGCGGTGTGGTCTATCAGTTAAAACCGGAGTTGGGCAACTCATCACTTTCAGAGATTGCAGAAACCTACCCTGATCATTTTCCGGAACCCGTTGCCCGCGAACGGCAGGATGAAATGCTGCACCTGCCTGCCAAATCTAACGCAACGCAGTTATTTGTCAATTTAAGTTATCCCAATGCGCTTTCAGACATTGCTGCCTTACCGATTGATGGGGTAGGGCTGTTGCGTGCCGAACATTTGCTGATCCATATCTTGCGATATCAGCATCCAACCCGTTGGCTAGAACGCAAGCAAGAATTGGTCGAGCAATTAGCCAGTCAGATTTTGCAATTTGCCAGTGCCTTTGCCCCCCGTCCGGTGTTCTATCGCACGCTAGATTTGCGATCGCAAGAAATTCCTATTCCCGGAATGGACAATGGCGAGGTGGAACCCAATCCCACTTTGGGATTACACGGCACCCTGAGCTATCAAATCAATCCGGCACTGTTTGATATTGAGCTAACTGCCCTGCGCCAGGTGCAGCACAGTGGGTTTAGCAATGTGAAGTTGCTGTTGCCCTTTGTCCGCACCGTAGAAGAGTTCACGTTTTGTCAGCAACGGGTTGTGCAAAGCGGGTTAACATCTGCTCCAGACTTTCAAGTTTGGATTATGGCAGAAGTTCCGTCTGTTTTATTTTTGCTACCCGACTATGTGAAAGCGGGTGTTCAGGGTGTTTCAATTGGTAGCAATGATTTGACCCAGTTGATTTTGGCAGTCGATCGCGATCAACAACAAATGAAAGCTGCCTTTAACCAGTGCCATCCTGCTGTCTTAAGAGCATTGCAACATCTGATTCAAACGGCTCGCCAAGAAGGCATTCCCTGTTCCATCTGTGGTCAGGCTCCGGCTCAATATCCTCAATTGGTCGAGCAGTTGGTTCGCTGGGGGGTAAGTGCAATTTCGGTTAGCCCCGATGCGATCGCCCAGACCCATGAAGCGATCGCCAGAGCCGAACAACGCTTATTGTTAGAAGCCATTCGCAGCACCCTGGTTAACGACAACTCACCGTTGCTTTAAGCGGTGCTGATGATGGGGATAGATTTGAACGTGAAACCGAAGGTTTCACGTTCAAATCTATCCCCCAAAAGAATGGAGTTTAATTTGGGCAGGAGCCTCAGCAATGCTTTAATTTAAGGATTGTGGATTTAATAAAACCGAAGATTTATTTTTGTCAGCGCGGCGGAGCCGCGCTGACAAAAATAAACGTCCGGGTTTTAATTCATTTGTGATCCTAAGTGCTTTCGGGGGGATTTTTGCGGCGTTTTCTTAGCTCTCTGGCTTTTTCTTGCAATTTCTGGAACTCTTCATTTTCAGTAATTTCAGCCACTTCTTTGGCTCTACGCGACTGATCAATCATAATGGTGAGTTCTTGAATCTTGTTCTTCAAGCTTTGCTCACGAGCAAGCACTTCATTCACCATACTTTGAAAAATCCGTGCCAGTTGCCCCAGTTCATCGCCGCGATTAGCCACTCTTGAAAGTTGTTGGGTTTCGGCTTCCTTTAAACTGCTCTGAGCTTCTATCGAGCCAGACCCTAACTTATGGGACAGTTTTGCCAGATATTGCAGGGGTCGCAAAACGGTTGGGTTGAGCAACCAGTTAATTGCCAGAATAGCTATCAGAAAAACGCCAATAAACAACCCAATAATGGAAGAAAATGAGCGCCGCGCAGACTCAAACACTTCCTCGGCAGGAACGTACACCACTTGCGAGCCAATGATGGAATTGACCTCCCAGCCAAAGCCATTTTCTCGACCATAGATGTCTAGCATTTCTTTGGGTGCATCGTCTGGCACACCATGACAGCGCAGGCAGCTTTCACTGCGAATACTCAAGGGTCGAGCGCTGTAAAATACTAACCCTTTGTCCGGCAAATCACGAAAGCCCGACAGTTCTTCAGTAGCCGCATGATCACGAAAGTCCTGGATCAGCTGTAATTCAAATGGATCTGCCTGATCGATAGGACTGGTAGGGTTAAGCACGGCTTCTTTATAGAGAAGCATTTTTTTGGTGCCACTCACTTCGCCAGCTTGATTTTCCTCTTTAAGCAAGTTCTCAAACACTTGTCTGGCGACAAAAGAAGGGACTTCTTCAGGGACGAATTCATCTGGATTACCGTTGGTTGTCAGCAGGGGATTGAGTACGAGATTGGTATAGTCTCTGACAGAGTTGATAGTTTTCATTAACATCAACCCTTCGACGGCAACCTGTGACTCTGCTCGTTTTTGCAAAGCTTGAGACAGGACAAGACCGCCCAATGAGCTGCCAATGAGAAAAACGACTAGCAAGAGAATGGTAAATTTAGCTCCGAGCTTAAATTTGCTTAGCATGATGTGCCGTAGTATTTGCGATCGCCAGCGAAGGTGAATTGAACCCAATCTTAATGGTCTGCCAACGTCAGGAAGCGATCTGTAGCCTCCAGTAATGCAACCCGAATTCCCGGTTCGGTCATGGAATGTCCGGCATCTGGGATCACGACAAATTCTGCTTCAGGAAACGCGTTGTGCAAATCCCATGCCGTTATCATCGGACAGACCACATCATAACGTCCCTGGACAATCACCGTGGGAATATGGCGAATGCGATCGCAATTCTTTAACAATTGATCTTCCGATGCCAGAAACCCTTTGTTGATGAAATAGTGACACTCGATTCGGGCAAACGCTTCAGCCAGTTGGCTGCTGCTAAACTTTTCCTGCAACGCCGGATCAAGCAATAGCTTACTGGTGCTGGCTTCCCACAACGACCATGCATGAGCTGCGGTCAAGCGTACCTCGCGATCGGGACTGGTCAGCCGTCGATAATATGCCCCGATCAAATTATCTCGTTCCTCCACGGGAATCGGTTGTAAATACGCATCCCAGGCATCGGGGAAGAGGTAGCTACAGCCCTCTTGATAAAACCACAGCAGTTCTTTTTGACGCAACATAAAGATGCCACGCAAGATTAACCCCGTACAAACGTTTGGGTGAGTCTGGCTATAGGCGAGTGCCAGAGTGCTGCCCCAGCTGCCACCAAACACAACCCATTGCTGAATGCCCAAATGGGTTCGTATCCGTTCGATATCATCGACCAGATCCCAGGTTGTATTTTCGCGCAACTCCGCATGGGGAGTGCTGCGTCCGCAGCCGCGTTGATCAAACAAGATCACCCGCCACTGCTGGGGATCAAAATAACGTCGGTAGATAGGGTCAATGCCGCCACCGGGTCCGCCATGCAAAAACACCACTGGCTTTCCAGTTGGGTTGCCGACTTGTTCGTAATAAAGCGTGTGCAAATCAGAAACCTGAAGGGTTCCGTGATCGTAAGGTTCAATAGCAGGATATAGTTCACGCATAGCTAATGTCGTATAAGAGCACTTCTAATCTAGACTGGTTTCTAGTTGCTAAATTCTTGTCGGGGGGATATCGGATCAGATGCGGATCTTGTTTGTTGCAGCAGAAGCGGCTCCACTCGCCAAAGTTGGTGGCATGGGAGATGTTGTCGGAGCACTTCCCAAAGTGTTGAGAGCGATGGGTCATGATGTTCGCGTGTTCATGCCCTACTATGGCTTCGTACCAGACAAGGTCAAGGTTCCTAAGGAACCGATCTGGGAAGGCTTTGCAATGTTCCAAAGCTTCAAGGTCTACGAAACCAAATTGCCTGATTCGGATGTACCCCTCTATCTATTTGGTCATCCTGCCTTCGCCGCTCGTCGGGTTTATGCCGGGGAAGATGAAGACTGGCGGTTTACCCTATTTTCCAATGGAGCTGCCGAATTTGCCTGGAATTATTGGAAACCGCAGATCATTCACTGCCACGACTGGCACACCGGCATGATTCCTGTGTGGATGCATCAGTCGCCCGACATTGGCACTGTATTCACAATCCACAACCTCGCCTATCAAGGTCCGTGGCGCTGGAAGTTAGAGCAAATGACCTGGTGTCCGTGGTATATGCAGGGGCACAACGTCATGGCGGCAGCGGTGCAGTATGCCAATATGGTGACGACGGTATCGCCTACCTATGCGCAACAAATCCAAACACCCGCCTATGGTGAGCAATTGGAAGGGTTGCTGTCGTTTATTAGCGGCAAGTTAGTGGGGATCTTGAACGGAATCGAAAACAGTTCGTTTAATCCCCAAACAGATAAGCATCTGACCCAAAATTTCACCGTTGATACGTTAGATAAACGGTCAGCCAATAAGATCGCCCTGCAAGAAGAGGTGGGGCTGGAGGTTAACTCCAAAGCCTTTGTCATTGGCATGGTGACGCGACTGGTTGAGCAAAAAGGGCTGGATCTGGTATTACAAATTCTCGATCGGTTTATGTCTTACACCGATGCGCAATTTGTCGTGTTGGGAACCGGCGATCGCTATTATGAGACGCAATTGTGGCAGTTAGCCTCGCGTTATTCAGGACGCATGGCAGCTTACCTGCTCTACAACGATCCCATTGCTCGTCGGATCTATGCGGGTTCCGATGCCTTCCTGATGCCGTCGCGGTTTGAACCTTGCGGGATTAGCCAAATGCTGGCGCTGCATTATGGCTGCGTTCCTATCGTTCGCCGGACGGGTGGGTTAGTCGATACCGTTTCGCACCACGAACCGATGGAACATGCAGGCACAGGCTACTGCTTCGATCGCTATGAACCCCTCGACCTTTACACCTGCCTGGTTCGTGCCTGGGAAGGCTTCCGCTATAAAGATCGATGGACAGAATTGCAACAACGGGGCATGAAGGAAGACTTTGGTTGGGAGAAATCAGCCCAAGAATATATCAAGGTCTACCATCGGGTCATCGGTGTCGCAGAAGATGCCGACTCCAGGGACTTCAAACCCGAAGTCGTCGTGCCCGAAGTGACAGCGACCGCCTAAGCTGAGTTCGTTTGATAACTCTAGCGCTTCGCGCCTGGATAAATTCTGGTTGATGTGGGAGCCGCGCGAAGCGCGGCTCCCACATCAACGTTTACTTCATGCCATGGAGAATTGCTATAGCAGCCGAAAGGCTGGTTAGGACAAGAGTGCGGGAGCACAGCCCCCGCACTCTTGTCCTGATAAACCATTCAATTGCTATAGGAATGGGAGTTAAATAATACCGATTTAAACAGACTCCATGGCACATCAATCTAGTGTAGGGGCGCATCGCGATGCGCCCCTACGGTATCTGGTGCGATCGCTAATTAAATTGGTATGACGTCGATGATTTGTGGTACGGGCGAACGGTCGTTCGCCCTTTCAAACGATTCAATAGTCGATTTGATTGAATCCATCCTTACTGCCATTCTCCCTGAAGGGTAAAGGCAGCCCAGTAATAGGGATTTCGCCAGGTACCATCGGAATTTTCGAGCAACTGGATCTGCGCTGCCCTGAGAGATTCTGACGCGGGTCGTTGTCGATCGAGCAGTTGATGGTAAAACTCGCCCATTAAGTCAGCCGTAGCTTCATCATTGACACTCCAAAGACTGACAACGACACTGTTGACCCCGGCATACATAAAACCCTGAGTCAAACTCAATAAGCCTTCGCCCCCAATTTCTGTGCCCAACCCCGTCCGACAGCCACTTAAAACCACCAGATCAGCATTCAGCATGGGTTGCAAAGCAAACACATCTTTCATGCGCAGGAAACCGTTTTCTCGTTGGGGTACTCCGTCTGCATTGAACTGAGATAGCACTAAGCCTGAATTTTCAGGTTGGCGATCGTCTAGGAACCCGTGGGTAGCAAAGTGAATCACCTGGTAATCGCTTAGCTGCTCAAAAATGGCATTGCGAGTGGCAGCAAAATCTAGAATGGGAAGGTAGGGGAAGCCATCGTCATCGGCTTCGTTTTCAATCCGTTCGGCTTCCTGTCGGGTGCCGGGTAAGCGAGGAAAATTGCCAGCGGCGATGGGGCTCGTCCGTTCTTGGGTTGGCGAAGAGGGAGAGGTATTGGATGCTGTCGCATCTTCAGGCGATCGCAACCGCTCATCATTGAGCGTAAAAACAGGGTCAGCGATAACAGCAACTTGCGTGTCATCGGAGTCAATTCTGTGACGTCTTTCTTCACGCTGTCGCTGTCGTAATAGAGATAGTGTCGAAATCGAAGGTAAGTTGACAATTTCGTGTTGGGTGATCAACGGCGGGGGTAAATTTTCGCGATCGCGAGGCGTATTTCCTAACACCGTATTGCACGTTTGCGATGGTGCAGGAATAGGCAACGCACTAAAGGGCACGTACCGCAACGCTCCGTCTGAGACAATGACTAACCGTTGTTCATCCAAGCGATCGGCAATACAGCCCAATAACATCTGACTCAACGGCAGACCTTCATACGCCGTATAGTTGGCTGAAGACGACATCCGTTTGAGCAACTCAACAAACGTTTGAGCCGCATTTTGAATCACGCCCCGGCTGGGCAGTTGATAGGTTTCCACTCCCTCCGCCGAAATCACCCATAAATAACTGTGGCGTTCTCCCAACCAATATTCTAATAACAGCGTGTTGTCATCCACTAACAGTTGGGCAATCGCCGCTTTATTTTTGAAGTCCAGATGGGGCGGGCGGTTGATGCGGCTGTATTCAGGATTGGTTTCGCTGATTTGTTCCCAGAGCTGTTTATATTGTTCGGCTTTGGCTTTAATTTGGTTGAGTAATTCCTCGCGTTCGGCATCGGCTGCTGCATCGCTAGTTTCTGACACTGCCTCCAGTGCCATGCGATCGCCAGCCGCTATATCGGAACCTGAAGCGTCCAGAGCAACAACGTCTGATGGACTGGCATCAGTTTCAGATGGTTCTGTGGTATCTGATTCTGCGGTGTCTGGTTCTGTGGTATCTGATTCTGCGGTGTCTGGTTCTGTAGCATCGACGCCCGATGATGATTGCAGCTCTGATGCTGTTGTTTCAGGTGCTATCACCTCAGAACTGGCACCGTTCTCTGCATTATCTGTGACGCCTGCTGTAGCAAGGGCTTCAGCATCTGGCGGCGTGGGCATGGAGACAGGGACAAGTTGCCTTAATATATTCTGGTCAAACGATTCTCCATTGAGCTGTTTCCATCGCTCTACCAGACGGCTAAAGTCTGCTCTCAGAGTGCGTTCTTGTGAGGCTAATGTATCATCGCCAATACGTTGATAGACATCGGCATCGGTTAACAGTTCAATCAAGCCGCGTGCCCGTGCCCGTTCGCTGACTTCCAGGGCTTCGATATCAAACCGCTGGGTGGGATTGTCTTCATGCAATTGCATTAAGACATCGATATAAAAATCGTAGAAATCTTGAGTGCTACTGAGAGACACTGCCAGATCTCGATAGGTTTCGTAGCCTTCTTCTTGCAACAAAAGCGTCGCCAGCAAGCTCTGGCTATCGACCCGACCGGGGAAAGAATCAACGATTTTATTAACCGATTCTTCCAGTAAATCTTTGACTTGCAAATAGGCAGCTTCTGCTTCACTGCGACGGTTGAGGGAAACCAGGGCATTGCCCAGATTGACGTATTGAATCGCAGTTGGGGCAAATTCGATCGCCTTTTGGTAGTCAGAAACTGCCAGTTCTAAATTTTCGCGACCGATCAATTCAGAGCGGGCAACTCCCCGATTGTTGTAAGCGGCAGCAGCCATACTCGGCGATAAATCAGTCTCCTGAGGAATCAGCTCAATTGCCCGGTTATATTGGGCGATCGCTTCATCCAAACGACCTTGCCGTCGTAAACTTCTGCCCAATTCAACGCAGGTGCGCACGGTAGAGCATTCTGATTCACCAATTCTCACCCGGTTAGCGGCATCTTCATCCGCTTGAGCTTGCTGGGGTTGATTGAGTTGGCGATAGGCGATCGCCCTTGCTTCATAGGCATTGGCGAGATTTTGACTATAGCGTCGGCGCAAATTGGGGAAGGCATCATATTCCGCTTGCCATAGCTCTAACGCTCGGCTAAACGCAGCGATCGCCTCTTGTATCGTTGCAGTCGGTCGCGTTACCCCTTCAGGTTGAGGCTGTTCCAACAACGACTGCCCCAGCCCGTAGTACACGTCTGCCAGTGAACCTCGTTCTGTGACTGACTGCGTAGCTTGTTGATAGGTTGCGATCGCCTCGTCATAGCGCCCCAGACGTCGGAATAATCGCCCCAAGTTCCGGTAATCGCCTGCCTGTCGGTAGAGCCGCAGAGCAATGTCATACTCTGTTTGTGCTGTGGTGGGAATGTCCGTGTTTCCCCGACGCAGGGCTTCGGCTAACGATTCCCGAATTTGGGCAAGGTTCAACCCCTGATCATAACTTTCCTGGGTGTCTTCGTAGGTGGCGATCGCTTCTCGATAATCGGCGATCGCTTCATCCCAACGACGTTGTTGAGCCAGGGTAATGCCACGCTGATAGTAACCAAACGATAGGTTTGAACAAAGGGATAGGGCGGCATCAAACTGAGCGATCGCATCATCCAGTTGATCGCTGGATCGATAGCGAATGCCTTCTAACACCTGTGACGTAGCTCGACCCCGATCGGGCGATCGCAGGGCACACTGATCTGCCGTTGGGGGTGTGGCTTGTGCTTGAATCGATAGTTGTGGAAGCTGAGAGATTGCACTTTGAGGAGTTGAGAGCAGGGCAACTGTCGTAACTAGTGTCAAAAGCCGCTGATTGCTCATGATCGTCTCTAGGAAATGCTAAGGGGTACCATATAGCAATCCTATTCGCTCAGAGAAGAGTTTGAACATGGCTCAGAGTATTTCGTAACTCAAGCCCTTTTCCTTGTAAATGCTGACCGTTTTGGGGTGCGGTGCGACGCACCGCACCCCAAAACGATTTGCCGCTGGTGCTATCCTTTGGCAACGGCGATCGCATTTACATCGGCTTTGCGATCGAAGATGATCCGAGGACGGAGCAAAATTCTAAACAGCAATAACAACGACTGCAATTCTCCTGGGCTACAGGGTCGCTTCCACTGACCAGGGCGGCAAAACAACATTTCGACCAATCGTCGGTGTTGGAGCAGGTTGAGTTCACCAAAAAAGATCCGCACGGTAGGAAATTCGTCACTGACACCCAGGCGATGCACCTCTCCTTTTAAGTCCAGATCTTCTTCCATAATTTTGATCTCGACAGGCAACATCGTGCCCTCTGCCAACATCGGAAAGCCCGATTGGGTCAGCGCCACTTCAGCCCCCGCTTCCGAGATCATAGTCGTCACACCCCAAAAGGTTTGGTTGTTGATCATCAGCTTGACAGTACGGCGCAGGTCAAACCATTCGTAGGTATTGGGGCGCGGCACATCCAGCAAAATCAGCAGCGCAATGCCAATCATCATCAAGTTGTAGGTGCTCCAGATCCAGCCTAAGCCAATCCCTTTTACCTGGGCTGCCACTTCAGGTGACACTGTGGTTTGCCATGCGCCTTTGATCATGCACATCCCCAAGTTGACCCACAGACTTACGGCTGTTGCCGCAAATAAAATTAACAGGGGCCATGCCAAGTTCCAGTTAAACGAAAAGCGATCGCTCGCAGTTCCTTTAGGCGTAACTTTGAAGCCCGATGAAAACGGGTTGAGCATCACCTGCAAAACAGTCAACGCCAGCGGAAAACACAAGACTAAGGAATAGATATTGGACAGTAGCGCCGACCGAGAGCGATAGTTGAGCCACGCAAAGGTAAACAGTTGCACAACATAGTAGGGCAGGAAGAAGTACATCAACTCCGATGCCGTTGCTCGAATCGGGATCACGCCTAAAAACGAATACGCCAGCGGCATCATTAAAAAAATAACGGTTGAAATGCTGGTGAACCAGTGCAACAAGCCTTCCAGGTGTGCCAGTCGTTGCAGCAAACTCAAGCCTGGGATCGTGAGAGGATTGGATTTAATAAAAAAGGCTTGCAGGGTGCCGCGTGCCCAGCGCAATCGTTGCAGCGCATGAGAGGCAATATTTTCAGCCGCTAAACCTGCACTTAATTTTTCATCCAAATATACCAGGCGATAGCCCTTGGCAGACAGGCGAATGCCGGTGAAGTAGTCTTCGCTGAGCGAATCGGTGACGAATCCGCCGGTGGCTTCTAGCGCAGTGCGCCGCACCACAAACGATGTCCCCGAACAAATGACGCTGCCAACTCCATCTCGAATCGGTTGAATCTGACGATAAAAAACTTCTTCTTCGGGGGTAATGACGTTTTCCAGACCTAAATTTCGGGCGATCGGGTCAGCATTATAAAAACTTTGGGGTGTTTGCACCAGTGCCACTTGCGGATCTTGGAAAAAGCCCACGGTACGGGTTAAGAAGTTTTTAGTGGGGACAAAGTCGGCATCAAATACCACAATCAGATCGCCTTGCGTACGGGCGATCGCATAGTTGAGGTTGCCAGCTTTGGCATGACGGTTATCGGGACGGGTGCGATATTCACACCCCAGATCACGAGCCAGGGCTTCGACTTCAGGGCGGCGGGTATCATCCAGTAAATAAATCGTTTTGTTGGCATAGGCGATCGCCTGACAGCCAATCACCGTGCGCCGCAAGATAAACGGTGGCTCGTTGTAGGTCGGGATCATGATGTCAACGGCAGGGGTAAATGTGCCGTTCACAACATCTAACGACAGTGCATTCGCCTCGGTACGCCGATCTTTGACCCGAAACATGAGAAACAATTGCAGGGTGCTACTCACCAGCATCAGCAATTCAAAAATAAATAACCCCAAACTAAACACGCCATCTAGCGGTTTATCCAGGTTTAAGGTGGAAAGCGATCGCCACAAAAAATACCGAATCGTCAGCGCTAACAACACCCCGATGACTAAAAACCGTGACCAGGGGCGGGGCTGACTCGAAATCTTCATGACCACCACCACCAAGACCAGCAGAGCAACGGTGGGAAACAGAAGATATTCGCCTGTCACCATCGGCACTTCTAGCCAGAGGGGAGGATTTTGCTGCAACGTATTGAGTTGAGAAAAAATACTGCTAATTCTGCCCTGTCCTGCAAACCAGGCAGACACAATGGCTCCGGCAACCACTACGACCGTTAGCATGATCACCGTTGCAACTTGCACTTTTGCCATCTGCTGTTGCTGGGCAGACGTTGCATTTTGATTCCCAACTTCTGAGATCGTCATACTCGTTCCCGCTATTTGCTATGGATCATGGGTTTACACGGGGCGGCACAGCATGGCTATACCGCCTGACGTAACCGTCTGAATTTTATTTATCTGAATTTTATTTAATTTGCAATTCCATGTCCGATTAAAACATGTGGCGTAATTTGAAGGTGTTCCTGATTCACTGCTCACGTTGAAGACAATCTTAAATCTATTCCTACTAGTAGACCCAATCAAAAATTTTGTAACGAGGTGCAGAGGTGGAACCCTTCCGTAGCTCTCACACCAACAACCGTAATCTATCCAGGCGAGAAGCGCTACAGCAATCCCAAACGAGTTGTGAAAGCACCTGCCTTTCGGGCAGGTGCTTTCACAACTAATCAGGGTCACGAATCAAACAAGATCGCTACATATAGGATCGTGGATTAAATAAGATCGAATATTGGATCGTTTGTAGGGGCGAACGGCCGTTCGCCCCTACAACAAATCATCGGAGTTATTTAATTCCCATTCCCTAGCAGGTTAGGACAGGGGCGCGGGGGCTGTGCCCCCGGATAAGAGTTCCACCCCTGCACCCTATATCAATCAGGCTAAAAAAGTCCTGAGAATAAGCTGAGCCAGGTTTATTCAAATTCCCAGATTTTTATTCAAGTTTCTTATCGTTCAATCATATTGAGATGAGCGATCGCTTCTAGTCTAAAAGGGTCAGCGAAACGTTGATCCAATACGGTGCTATTGCTGCCCCAGATCAGCAACGCCGGATTTGGCAAAAAAAATTACAGGTTAAAGAGGCTGTGATCCTACAGCGCTTCGCGCCTGGATCTGTTTAGATTTTTGGTTGTGTGCTGCGCTCCGCGCAGCACACAACCAAAAATCTGTAGCTTATGCAATTGAAAATTGCTGTAAGTGAATAAGAGTAACAACTTGTTTGCTATTCAACATCACGCTCTATAGTCTGAGCGATAGAATTGCGCATACGTCTGGCAAAGGAATTTTTATGGGAGCTTACGATACGTTCAGTTTATTTCACCCAGCGATCGCGGTTGCCTTTGTGTTTCCGTTGATCGGCATGGTTGTCAACTTTGCTTGGCAAACTCGCCAACGTCGGCTACAAACCGGAGACGGTGGAAAAAGCAAAATTCCACCCGTGGTGGGACCAGAGCATCTCAAATACGGTAAATGGTTGAGTGCGTCGGTGGTTGGCATTGCTCTCCTGGGAATGGCTCACCCAATTTTTACAAAATTTATTGAAACGCAACTCTGGACAACAGAACCCCTGAGATTTGCGTTTGTCGGGTTAATGTATGTCGCCACGATCGCCTCTCTAGTTCTGTTATACAGGTCTAGCCCCAAGCTGTGGCGCGGCATCTTTGCCACTTTGACGGGAATGGGTTTGATTTTATTGGGATCGCAGCCTGAAATTTTTCGACGGGGTGAATTAAAAGATATTTTTACCAATCCCGCCGTTCTCAAAGATATTTTGTCGTCTCATTATTACTTTGGGATCACGGCAGCACTCTTGATGATTTTTTCGCTGGCGATCGTCCCAGATATCTATCAAGATCGACAAAATCGCTGGCGCAAAGTGCATGTAATTCTCAATAGCTTTGCGTTATTGCTATTTATAGCACAAGGCATTACTGGCACCAGAGATCTACTTGAAATTCCACTCCATTGGCAAGCCCCGGTGGTTTACCCACTCTACGATCCCAATTGTTTGAATCAACCCTGCAATATCCAGGTGGATGCGCCTCCCGGCAAGTTAAATGTCACCATCACAGGCGCACCATAGTTAGTTTGCTGGCAGAAGTATTAGTGTCATAGCAGGTCTCAATGGCATGACGTACAAGTGTCTGTGAGAGAGCCGCCCTCCGTGCGGCTCTCTCACAGACACCGTACTTTATCTTGATATGCTTTATTTCAACGCTCTGGTGGCATTGAGAATGGCAAGCAGTGCCACCCCCACATCAGCAAACACGGCTTCCCACAAGGTTGCAACTCCGGCAATGCCCAGCACAATAAACAATCCTTTAATTGCCATTGCCATGCCAATGTTCTGCAAGACGATCTGATGCGTTTTGCGCCCGATTTGAATTGCTTCTGATACTTTCGTAGGGGCATCGGTCATGATTACTACATCCGCCGTAGCGATCGCTGCATCAGACCCCAATCCGCCCATGGCAATGCCCACATCGGCTCTGGCTAAAACCGGAGCATCATTAATGCCATCTCCGACAAACGCTACTTTGCCCTGGTTGCCTCGTTTTTGAAGTAGGGCTTCAAACGCGGTTACCTTATCTTCCGGTAACAGGTCTGCGCGATAGTCATCTAATCCCAGAGTTTTCGCAACCTGCGCCGCAACCGTCGAGTGATCTCCCGTTAGCATGACAATTTGCTCAACACCGATTGCTTTGAGCGATTGAATGGCTTGCACGGCATCGTCTTTTAATTCATCAGCAATCATAATTCGTCCGGCATAGACCTGATCAATCGCCAAATGCACCACCGTGCCTTCGATCTCACAGCCATCATGAACGATTTGTTCGCGATGCAACAATCGATCATTGCCAACAATCACGACTTGATTGTTGATCGTAGCTTGAATGCCATGTCCGGCAATTTCACAATAGGTGTGGATGTCGGATGAATTAATCTCGGCACCATAGGCAAGCCGAATCGATTGGGCAACGGGATGATTGGATTGTGATTCAGCTTTCGCTGCCAGGGTTAATAACTCCATCGATTGCAAACCGTTACGGGGGACGATCTCGGTTACGTTAAATACTCCTTTGGTCAACGTTCCAGTTTTATCAAACACCACGGTTTTTACAGCCGCCAGGGTATCGAGATAGGTCGAGCCTTTGACCAAAATGCCCCGTTTTGCCGCACCACCCACGCCACCAAAATAGCTGAGTGGAATGCTAATCACCAATCCACAGGGGCAGGATATGACCAGTAAGGTCAGCGCTCGATAAATCCAATCAACATGGCTGGCTCCAGGAATCAGTAAGGGTGGGACAAATGCCACGGCTAGTGATAGAAATACAACCACCGGGGTATAGCGTTGGGCGAAGCGGGTAATAAATTTTTCGGGGACTGCTTTTTTGCTGCTGGCGTTTTCAACTAATTCCAATAATCGGGCGATGGAAGAGTCCGTAAATCGCTGGGTGACGCGCACCGTCAAGGCTCCAGACTGATTGATCATGCCAGCGAGAATGCGATCGCCTACCTTCACAGAGCGGGGTACCGATTCCCCTGTTAGTGCTGATGTATCAACCTGAGACTGTCCGCTGAGGACGTCGCCATCCAGGGGAATTTTTTCACCCGGTTTCACCAGAATCGTACTGCCGACTGAAACCGTTTCAGGTGATACACGTTGATAGCCTTGTTCCGTTTGCACATGTGCGACATCCGGACGGACTTCCAACACGGCTTGAATCGATCGCCGCGATCGCTGCACCGCTACTTCTTGAAATAGTTCGCCAATCTTGTAAAACAGCATCACAGCAACCGCTTCGGGCAAGAAATGAATGGCGATCGCGCCTAACGTTGCCACGGTCATCAAAAAGTTTTCGTCAAACAGTTGCCCCCTCAAGCTATTACGCCCTGCTTTGGTCAACACACTCCAACCACTGAGCAGATAGGCAGGCAGATAAACAGCATATTCGCCGAGGCGATAGGGGGTATGACTCAACGGTTCCGCAAACACCAGACCGATGGTGAAAAGTAGCACGACCAGGACTACTGAGAATACTTCCTGGCGCACATTGAAGGTCGTGTGATGGTGATGCAGCGATGAAGTAGTGGCAGATTCAAGAGGGGAATTGACCTCGTCCTGATTCTGATGCGCATGACTATGACCATGGTGATGGGCATGGCTATGGGCATGAGTATGTCCACAGTCTGAGTCGTGCGAGTGGTGATGAGAAACCACTTGATCAGGATGGGATACTTCACCTTGAGATGGAGTCTGAGCAGGCGATCGCACCTCCAACACCTGATACCCCAATCGCTTGATCCGTTGATGAATCTCCGCTTCTTCAACCTGCTGGGGATCGTAGGATAGGGTTAACCGTCCCGTTGCAGCACTAACAGCAACCTCACTCACCCCCGGCAACTTTTGTAACGCCGTTTCAATCTTAAGCGCACAACTGGCGCAATCCATGCCACCAATCTGAAGGTATTGGGTCTTGGGAGAGGAGGGTGACGTCATAAGTGTCCAGAGTCCAGCGAACCATGCTGTCAGAACTTTAACATGGATCTCCGAACGTCTGAACAGTTATTCATGCATTTTGTCGGTTGTGAGAGGCGCACCCCGAAGGGGTGCGCCTCTCACAACCCCTTTCATCGCCCACATCAGCAGCACTATTTAAGCTTTGGTGCGGGTCGATCGGGACGTGGATTTAGAGGCGGATTTAGAGGTCGATTTGGCGGCGACCTGGGGAGCAGGGTCGTGATTTTGAGCAGTGGAGTGGTGATTCTGACGGGCGTTGGCTGCCTGAGTTAAAAGCGAATCAGCAAAGGCGATCGCCTCCTGATCAGTTTTACCCCCTGCCAGTTGTGCCAGTTCTTCGCGGCGTTGATTGGCATCGAGGGGGCTGACTCTGACAACGGTGCGGACATCATCACTTCCGGCACCAGCACCATTGGTTGTGTCTTGTGCTACTTTGCCATTGGTTTTGCCGGACTTGCGTTTCGCTGGGGTTGCCGTTCCCGGTCGGTCAATCACTTCTTTATTCACCCGAAAATGCGTATCTGCCATGGCTGCCACAATCGGTTGGTGGGTAACGCAGAGAACTTGATGGCGTAAGCTGAGTTGGTGCAATTTTTCGGCGATCGCCTGGGCAACCCGACCTGAGACACCGACATCAATTTCATCAAACACCATCGAGCCGACGGAATCGATCTGCGAAAAACAAGCTTTTAATGCCAGCAAAAAGCGGCTCATCTCACCACCCGATGCCGTTTCTGTCAGAGGTTGCAACGGTTCACCCGGATTGGGGCTAAACATATAGGTGATCCGATCGGCTCCAGTTGCCGTTGGATGGGTAGGGGAAATATCGACTTTAAATTGCACTTTATCCATTGCCAGGGGCTTGAGTTCTCGCAGCAGCAACGATTCCAATTCCTGTGCCGCTGCCCGACGCAACTGGGTGAGTTTAGCACAGGCATCGATTAATTGCCGCTGTCGCTCTTGATAGGCTTTTTCTAACGCCTCTAGCGATTGTCCACCTTCCCCCAATTGCTCTAAATCCGCTTGCAGTTGATGATGACGGGCGATCGCCTCGGCCAGGGTCGGACCATATTTGCGACAAATCTGTTTGAGGTGCCCAATCCGTTCCTGCACCTCTTGCAACCGCTGCGGATCTGTTTCTAGCGCTTCCCCATAGGTATTGATCTGCCGTCCGGCTTCTTCGATCTGAGCCAGTGCTGTACTCACCATTTCTAAGATCGGCTGAATGCCAGAGTCATAGCGCTGCATGTCGGTCAAAAGCCCCTCTGCCTTGCCCAACAAATCAGCACAGGCTTCTGCTCCAGCATCATTTTGATACAACAGTTGGTAGACCTGATAGCTCTGTTGTTGCAGTTCTACACTATGGCTGAGGCGCTGGCGTTCTTGCTCTAGCTGGGTCAGCTCATTGGCATCGGTCAAGTTGGCTGCGCTCAACTCCTGTGCCTGATATTCAAATAAATCAAGCTGCTGGAGCCGTTGTTCTTCCATCTGCCTACGTTTTTCTAAGGCTTGGGCTGCCTGTTGAAACGTCGTGTAAGCCGTGGCAACGCGATCGCGTTGTTGAATCAAAGCACTGCCGCCAAAGCCATCGAGCCATTCTCGTTGCACGGCCGGTTGCCCCAGTTGCACAGTTTGCCCCTGAGCGGTAATTTCCACCAGGCGATCGCGAAACGACTCCATCTGCTGCTTGTTGACTAAAACCCCATTCACCCGCGAACGGCTCCGAACATTGCTGCGAGCAACGGTTAATTCTCGGCTACAGACGACTGTCGCTTCATCGCCCTGTTCAATCTCTTGCTCAGTCAACCAGTCAATCAGACCCGGATCGAGGGCAAAGGTGGCTTCGATCAGCGATCGCTCTGCACCACTGCGAATGGCGCGACTGTTCACTTTTCCACCGAGTGCAGCATCCAGGGCATCTAAAATAATCGATTTACCGGCACCCGTTTCCCCAGTCAAAACGTTCAAACCTGAACCAAATTCCAGATCCAGACGATCGACAAGGGCAAAATTTTCAATCTGAAGGGAGATCAGCATGGATTCACGATCAACCGTTAAGGAAGATGGCATAGTAGGGGACATCAGGCACGATATAAAAGCAGTGTCGCAGTTCAATATCATTCCGTCATCTCCCATCTAGTTTAATGGGACTTTGTGAGGACTGATCGGAGATCACGGCTAGCAGCCACCTGACGCTCCTGTTACAATACTTAATAGATACAGCTTAATTTAGATATTGGTTTAGATGTTGGTGATGTGTGCGAACGACTCGCTTCGCGAGTCGTTCGCACACATCACCAACATCCGTAAAAGCTTTCCCTGACTGGCTTGCGTTGAGACTGATCACCCACCTCGAATACCCGACATGCAAACTGAAGCAATTCCCCTTTTAGATAGTACAAATGATAGTACAGATCCAGCCTCGGTTGTAGCGGTTAACTCAAACTCTACCGGGCCTAGCCCTCGCCTTAAGTCTGCCGAGCTGAAGCAGGCAGAAGGCGAAGTCGTGCGTTACGACCCAGAGGCGATCGCTGCCCATTATCGCGGGAAACGTCTGCAAGTCTGGGGACGATCCTTAAGTATCATCTGGAGTTTTCTCTGGTTTGCCATCGGGCTGTGGTGGGATCGGCGCACCGGACAGGTCAAACAGCGTCAATCTCAGCGTGCCGTTCAGTTGCGAGAAACCCTGACGCGTTTGGGACCCGCCTATATCAAAGTCGGACAGGCACTTTCAACCCGCCCCGACCTGGTGCCACCCAGCTATTTAGAAGAATTAACCCTACTGCAAGATCAACTGCCACCCTTCCCCAATGAAATCGCGTTTCAATTCATTGAGGAAGAGTTAGGCGATCGCCCCGAAAATCTCTACGCCGAGTTGTCGCCCAATCCCCTGGCAGCAGCATCCTTGGGGCAGGTCTACAAAGGCAAGCTCAAAACTGGAGAAACCGTTGCCGTCAAGGTTCAACGCCCCGGTCTGGCAGAGCGCATCACCCTGGATATCTATATCCTGAGAAAATTGGCAATTTGGGCAACCCAATCGATCAAACGCTTGCGCAGTGACCTGATTGGCATCGTCGATGAATTTGGGGCACGTATTTTTGAAGAGATGGATTACACCCATGAAGGGCAAAATGCAGAGCGTTTTGCCGAGCTTTATGGGCACCTGCAAGATATTTATGTCCCGCGAATTTATTGGGAATATACGCATCGTCGGGTATTGACGATGGAATGGGTCAATGGCACAAAACTCACTAATCTAGAAGCGGTGCGTGCCCAGGGCGTTGATGCCAGTTATCTGATTGAAGTGGGCGTGCAATGCTCGTTGCGGCAATTGTTAGAACATGGCTTCTTCCATGCCGATCCCCATCCCGGTAATTTGTTAGCCACACCCGACGGCAAGTTGGCTTACCTGGACTTTGGCATGATGAGCGAGGTCAAGTCGTATCAACGCTATGGCTTGATCGAAGCTGTCGTACATATGGTCAATCGCGACTTTGAAGGCTTGGCAAACGACTATGTCAAACTAGAATTTCTCAGTCCCGAAACCGACCTGACCCCGATTATTCCGGCTCTAGCGAATGTCTTTAGCGATGTTTTAGGTGCCAGTGTTGCCGAGTTGAATTTCAAAAGCATCACCGATCAGCTATCGGAATTGATGTATGAATATCCCTTCCGCGTGCCTGCTTACTATGCTCTGATCATCCGATCGCTCGTAACCCTGGAAGGAATTGCCATCAACGTCGATCCAGACTTCAAAGTCTTGAGCAAAGCCTATCCTTATGTCTCGAAACGCTTGCTCACCGACCCTTCACCGGAATTGCGTAACTCCTTGCGCGATCTACTGTTCAAAGAAGGTAGCTTCCGCTGGAATCGGCTAGAAAACTTGTTGCGCAATGCTCGTAACAGTCCCGACTATGACCTCAATCGAGTGTTGGAGCAATCGACAGAGTTTTTGTTTTCCGAACGCGGCACATTTATTCGTGAACATCTGGCCGGTGAAATTGTCAAAGGACTAGATTCCTTTGGTCAAAATGCCTTGCAGCAGTTTCGCTACAATGTCCGCAAACAGTTTGGCTGGAATGGCAATACACCCTCAGCGGAACCAGAAACCCCACAAAACCTGGAGAATATCTCCCGCATTATCGACATTTTGAGGGAAACTCCTGGATTCGATCCCTTCCAGATGTTGCCTTTGATCCCGCAACTGTTGTTTAAGCCAGAAACTCAGCAAATGGGTCAACAGATTGCCTCTGGATTGGCACAACGCACGGCAGCTCGCTTAATTCGGCAAATGTTACTGAAAGATGAACCAGAATCTCGCAATGGGCACCGTCCAGCCCCCCTATCCCAGCCAAAACAGCCTGCCCTACCTGCTGCCTAACCTAGTTTAGGAATAAGAATTAAATAACTCCGGTGATGTGTCGTACGGGCGAACGGCCGTTCGCCCCTCCAAACGATTCAATATTCGATCTTATTTAATCCACGATCCTTAGGGATACCAGATCGATTCAATCTCCTGAGCGATCGCCACTGCCTTGTGATATTGGGCATGGGGCGATCGCTCATTTAGTAATGTCGTCACATGCCCCAACTTGCGACCGGAACGCGACTGGTGTTTGCCATACCAATGCACTTGCGTTTGAGGAATTTGGGCAAGTTTCTGGCGTTTTTCTAAATAATCGTGCTCCGATGATTCATAGCCCAACAAATTAACCATCACCGCCGCCGCCGATCGCATGGATGGATCGCCCAGTGGCAAACCACACACGGCTCGTAGCTGTTGTTCAAACTGAGATGTACTATTGGCATCCAATGTGTAATGCCCAGAATTATGCGTCCGGGGTGCCGTCTCATTCACCAACACCTTGCCATCCGGGGTAAGAAAAAATTCAATTCCCATGATGCCGACAAAATCTAATGCCGTTAACAGGGTATGGGCGATCGCTTCAACCTGGGCTGTCACGGATGGTTCAAGCGTTTGAGTAGCAAACACCCGCCGACATACCTGATGCTCTTGCTGAGTCTCCACCACCGGATACAAAACCAATTCTCCAGATGGCGATCGCGCTGCCATCACCGCCAACTCTCGCTCAAACGGCACAAATTCTTCGATTAAAAATGGTTGATCCTGCCATTTTTGCAGCATTGCCATCCATCCGGCGACATCCCGAACAATCACAGTTCCCTGACCGTCATACCCCAGACGGCGAGTTTTGAGCACCAACGGAAATGATTGCAATCCAGACGGACAAGCCGTCATAGGTGATGAATCAGTGGGAGATGGCAGAAGCGCACCACTATCGATAAACTGGGGCGTGGGCAACCCCAGATCGCGCAGGTAACAGCGTTGATGATACTTATCTAACAATGGCGCAAGCGATGAAAGTCGGGGATAGAACAATATCCCTTGCTGTTCCAGTTTTAATAAAGCGTCTAGATCGATAAATTCATTTTCAAACGTAATCACATCGCATCGCTGCGCCAGTTCAGCCGTCGCCTTAGCATCATCGATCGCCGCAAAAACCGTATGCTGAGCGATCGCCACTGCCGGATCGGTAGACTGAGGCGTTTGAATCACTAACTCGATCCCTAACCGCTCTGCTGCACCCGCCATCATCCAGGCCAGTTGCCCGCCACCAATCACTCCAACCCGCTTAACCATGCCCCTTCAACTATCCTTTAAGAACCTAGACAACCTGGATAATGTTCTAGATCCGTGGTTATTTTTTGAAAAGGCGCGCGGCGCGCGCCTTTTCAAAAAATAACCACGGATTTGAGACACCACCGACACCGTGAATCATCGACATTCTAATGAAGCTCTCGTCTCCACCCCAGTTTTAGGATTCACCCCACTGGCTTTACGACACAACTCCTTCACCTGAGCCGCATCTAGCATCGCATCCGTAAAATCTGTACCGACAATCGTGACTTGATTAAACGTCGATCGCAACAAAATTGCATTCACAAAAATTGCGTCACTCAAATCTGCACCATCAAACTTTACCTGATCTGCCAGAGCATCCGTCAAATCCGCACCCTGCAAATTTGCCTGGGTCATCACCGAGGCACTAAAAACTGCCCCCCGAACATCAGCATTGGCAAAATTAGTTAGTTCTAAATTGGCATTTGAAAACTCCGACCCCTGCAACTCCTGCCCCGAAAAGTCACGACCTTTCAACGAAGCATTGCTAAACGACAGCGGCATCGTCCAATCTGCCCAGGCAGGCATTGCCCATGCCCACAGCGTCAGTGATAGTGATAGTGACAGTAGAAATGCAATCAACGTTTTCCGGGTCATAGGAGTTCAAGTGCCAGCGCAACAAGTCGATGTCTTTAATCTTGTCTTCAGTTTAGACAATATCGGCATCTTGCAGTTACGAAAACACGAATGCAGCCGACGCCATGAACTATAGAGCAATCCCACATGGGTCGTGAGAGTCGCACTCCGCGCAGCTCTCACATAACACCCGTAATCTATTCAGGCATGCAACGCTATCAAAGGCATACACATAGGGATTCCATTAGGACACCCCGTCTCAACCACAAGGCATGCCGCTACATCTCGTTTAAATCGGTAAATTTTCTATGAAGTAGCATCGATTTTTCTGGGTGGTTTCACGGTTGTATGTCAATATGTTGGGGAAATTATGTACCGGAAACCTGAATTGACCTAAGTAAGTTTCCATAGATGTCATTACATTCATCGTTGGGTGAAACAGGGTTTATGGTTCTCCGGCTCAACGATGCTGAACGATTTTACTAAGTATTACTAAGCATAATAACCCCTGCTAAACAGGGAGTTTAAATCCCCTTCGTCATGAATAGGAGTCAAATGGTAAAGCCAATTCTATCAATTAAATAATTTTTCCTATATTTCTATAGTCCCAAAGTCTTGCTTGACGACAAGACATTCATAAATCAGTTTTGAACGATTAGTTATAAACCATTGCATTTGGGCAGGAGATCTATCCCTAAACTCCATCAGGTCCTAAATCCAATCGTTATCGGCTAATGCTTTTATAAAGATTTCCTGGTTGGTAGCACCTGTATCAGGCTACTTCATTTACCTCATTTTGCGATAGTGCTTCGTGCTCGATGAATATCACATTATTTTTGAAAGCATTGCTGAGTCATGGTTTCAAAAATAATATGTCCTTCACTCCTTAAAAATTGCCATAACACTGTTTAGATCACTATTTCACTCAGAGCAACCCATGCAAACTACAATAGCCGTTGTTCCAGTCCTCCCATCCGTAACCCATCAACCAGACGTCAGCTCGAATGTTCCATCGTCTACAATGCGATCGCCCAAGCATTTAGTTATTATTGATCCGCAGATCGACGATTATCTAACACTGGCGTTTGGGTTAGTAGAAAACGCTGCCCTGTTCATTCTCGATCTTGAGAGCGATGGGGTGATGCAAATAACCTCTGTACTTCATCAATATCCTACAATCACCGCGATTCATCTGCTCTGTCACGGTTCTCCTGGCTGTCTTTATGTGGGGAATACTCACCTCAATCTAGATACGCTCGATAACTACACGTCTCAGTTACAGCAATGGCACAAGCCTAAACCCAATCAAACTCCCGCTCCCTCCCTGATTCTCTATGGGTGTCGGGTGGCAGAAGGAGAGACTGGAACCCAATTTATTCACCATCTTCATCAACTGACAGGCTTGCCCATTGCTGCTTCTAGCACACCCACAGGACAGGCAGAACAAGGTGGTAATTGGGATTTAGATGTCACCATTGGAGCCGTTGAAGCTAGCCTTTGCCTAAACGTAGAGGCGATCGCAGCCTATCCTGCCTCACTAGCATCAGGAGATCTCGATACTACGTTTGGTGACAGTGGCATTGTCACCCTCGATCTTGCCGATGACGATAGCATTTCCAGTCTTCTGTTGCAACCCGATGGCAAACTCATCAGCATTGGGACTGCGTTAAATGATCTTGCTTTAGTTCGATATAACAGCGATGGCAGTGTTGATAACACCTTTGGGGAAAATGGCATTGTTCGAGCAGACTTCACGCCTGACTATGCAGGATACAATCAACCAGACTCTCCTGGAGATGCCATTCTGCAACCAGATGGCAAAATTGTTGTAGTGGCTCAAGTCTGGCTTCGCGAAGATCTTTCCTCCAATGTTGTTCTGACTCGCTACAACACTGATGGTAGCGTTGATACTAGTTTTGGTGCCAACGGCATTATTTTTCCCTCACTATATTTCAGAGATATTAATAGCGTTACATTGCAACCCGATGGCAAGATTCTAATTGCCGGTTCTGTAATCACAGGCTCCATCTACTCAGATTTTGTATTATCACGCTACAACGCCGATGGCACAATTGACACCAGTTTCGGCAACAATGGTATTGTTAGTAGTCAAGCTGGATCTAACCCTATCAATTTTGCCCAAAGTGTCACGGTACAACCCGATGGCAAGATTGTTTTGCTGGGATATACCAATGACACACTGCCTTATTATGAGAGCGAGTTGCCATCTTTTTCTCCAACGCTCTTACGGTACAACAGCAATGGTAGTCTCGATACCAGCTTTGGTGATGGAGGGGTTGTCCAAACTGACTTGGGGGGTAGTTATAACTATTATGTATTTGACAACCGCTCTGATGTCCTTCTCCAACCAGATGGCAAACTCGTTGTCACAGGCGACGTAGGGGGGGCATTTACCATCGCCCGCTATAACAATGACGGTAGCTTGGATAGCTCCTTTGGAGCAGGGGGCATCGTCACAACCGATTTTTATCCCGACCTCGATGACTACGAAAGTTCTGTGAGTGCGGCTCTCCAACCGGATGGCAAGATTTTAGTCGTTGGCTCGTCTGGGCTTGCTCGGTATAACAACGATGGTAGCCTCGATAGCAGCTTTGGCAATGAGGGTAAAGTTTTTAGCGGCTCAGGCAGCAACCTGATACTTCAACCAGATGGCAGTATTGTGGTAGCCCAAACGCTTGGCTATTTCGACGAAAATTACCACTACAAGTATGACATTCTCCTTAAAAAGTACACAGGAGACGGAGACATTTCTACAGTTAATCATGCCCCAATTGTGGCTCGTCCACTGGTCAATCGAACGATAAGAGCAGGGTATGATTTTTTGATTGCCATACCTGGCAATAGTTTCATCGACCCCAATTCAGACGATACGTTGACCTTCAGTGCAACCCTTGCAGATGGCAGTCCTTTACCTAGTTGGCTCAGCTTTGACTCCAGCAAAGGGTGGTTTAGCGGTACGACCGCCTGGGATTTTGGTACTACTTTGTCTATTCAAGTGACAGCTACCGATAATTTTGGCGCATCTGTCAGCGATGAATTTGTGTTGACTGTCGATGCAATGCCGAATTACAAGCCTTTTGTCAGTTATACCATTCCTGATCAAGCTTCAACCGCAGGGTTTCTGTTTGATTTCACTGTACCCAGTAGTACATTTTTTGATCACAATCCTGGCGATGATCTGACTCTCAGCGCAACGCTTGCCGATGGTAGTGCTTTGCCCGATTGGTTGACGTTTGATCCAGCAACCGGGCGTTTTAGCGGCACCGCAGCGAGTAACGACGTTGGCGTCCTTAATATTCAAGTGACAGCCACGGACGAGCTAGGTGCCTTTGTTAGTGATGTTTTTGATCTGACCATTGGTGAAGTCGGTTTTGCTCCACCCCCAATTGATTTTGCCAGCGGTGTTGCAGGAATAACACGAATCGGAACAGCCGCTAATAACACGTTAGAAGGAAAGCAAAATAATGACATTCTTCAGGGACTTGGAGGGAGCGATCGCCTAAATGGCAAAAAAGGAGATGACCAACTTGATGGAGGCGATGGTAACGACCATCTGCATGGCGATCATGGCAATGATTTTCTCAACGGGGGTGCGGGTAATGACCAGTTATTAGGTGGCAGGGGCAATGATGTGTTAGTAGGGGGTGCTGGCATAGATACTCTTGCCGGAGGTAAAGGTCGAGATTTATTTGTCTTCAATAGTCTGGCAGAAGGTGGCAGTGCAAATAGACAAAGTGAACGCATCATAGACTTCGACAGCAAAAATGATTTAATTGACCTCCGAGGGATTAATATTAATGTTCCTTTTGAGACGCTTACGCCCTACATTAAATTCACTCAATGCGTCCAATTAGTCCAGGTAGGGGCAAACGTCGAAGTTAGAATTGATGCAGATGGCAGATACTTGAATCTAGCATTCCAGACACTGGTAACATTGACCAACCTATCTGCGGATCAGATAGGCTCCCGTAACTTTGTAATTACCTGAAGCCCTTTCAAACCATCCAAAAATCGGCATTGTTGAATCCAGGCACGAAATGTGGAGAGAGAGTCGCGCGGAGCGCGACTCTCTCTCCACAACTTGTCCTTCACGCCATTGAGAATGACTATAATTAGCTATTTGATGAGAAACACAACACCTGGGGTCTGTTTTAAAAGTTGTTTTTTCGGGCGCTTCGCGCCCGAAAAAACAACCCTCTTAGTGGGTTTTAAAACACGCCCTAAGATCCAGGGTTTCAAAGTGGGGTTCTATTGATTAATTCTGAAGTCAGCAAGGCAGATGAAACCAATCCATTCGTCCACATTCCCGTATTGGCAGCGGAGGTGGTAGCGGGTTTAGCGGTGCAACCGGGCGGGCACTATCTCGATGCGACCGTTGGTGGGGGTGGGCACAGTCGTTTGATCGTGCAAGCTGCACCCGAGGTTTATTTAACAGCCCTGGATCAAGATGAACAGGCGATCGCCGCTGCTCAGGCTAACTTAGTAGACTATAGCGATCGCATCCAATTTCACCACACCAACTTTGCCAACTACAACCCTGGCAAGCAAACATTTGATGGTATCTTGGCAGATTTGGGCGTTAGTTCTGCCCAGTTTGATATTGCGGCACGGGGGTTTAGCTTTCGCCACGAAGCTGCCTTAGATATGCGGATGAATCAACAGCAAGATCTAACAGCCGCCGATGTCATTAATTATTGGGACGAAGTCAAACTAGCAGAGATTTTCTATCTCTATGGTGAAGAACGCTTGTCGCGCCGCATTGCCCGTCGGATCGTCGAACGCCGCCCGTTTCAAACCACAACCGCACTGGCAGAGGCGATCGCCCATTCTGTACCCCCCAAATATCGCTATGGTCGCATTCACCCAGCCACCCGTGTGTTTCAAGCATTACGAATTGCCGTAAACCGAGAATTAGAGGTATTAGAAACATTCCTGAAAACGGCACCACAGTGGTTGAAACCGGGTGGACGCATTGCCATTATTAGCTTCCATAGTTTGGAAGATCGGATGGTAAAACATGCGTTTAAGGAAGCTCCAGAATTAGCCATTATCACCAAGAAACCGATTCAGGCAACTGAAGCAGAAATCGCCCAAAATCCTCGTTCTCGCTCTGCCAAATTACGCATTGCCGAACGGCGCTCTACTAGCGATTGAAACGTTCAGGTCTATTGCTGTCCCACCGCTTTCAAGGGTAGGCGTTCTCGATGGCGTTCAAAGATTATTTTTCAAAACAGGCAGGGGATTATGCTCGCTACCGACCTCGGTATCCAGCCGAGTTGTTTGCTTATCTGGCAAGTCTCACGGCAGGTCATAACACCGTTTGGGACTGTGCCACCGGAAATGGTCAACTGGCGTTGGGCTTAACGCCCTATTTCCATCAGATTTTTGCGACAGATGCCAGTGTCCAACAGATTTCTCAAGCCTTTCCGCACGAGCAGATCCATTACTCCGTTGCCCCGGCAGAAAATTCTGGTTTACCCGATAGAAGTGCTGACCTGATTACTGTGGGACAAGCCCTGCATTGGTTTGAGCTGGATACCTTTTATCATGAAGTGCAACGGGTGGGAAAACCGAAGGCTGCGATCGCCATCATTGGCTATGGTCCGTTTGAACTGCTGCAAGCATCAGACCCTATTCAGGGTATCGTTGACGACGTTTGTCGCTTAATTGAACCCTATTGGACACCTGAACGGCGGATTGTTGAAGCTGGCTATCAAACCCTTCCGTTCCCGTTTGCAGAAATCACCCCACCCAATTTATGGATGATAGCTCATTGGACGGCTGATGAACTGATGGGCTATCTCTACACCTGGTCTGCCACTCAGCAGTATGTCACCCAACAGGGAGAGGCAGCGATCGCAGAGGCGACCGAAAAATTGCGAACAGCGTGGAGCCAGCAAACCCTACTTTTACAAGTCCGCTGGCAACTCTTTCTCAGAGTCGGGTATTTGTAGGACATCGGGGGGGTGGAGGCAATACCCACACACAGGGGTAAAACCCCTGCACCCCGTCCTAACCCTAATGCGTACCTCGTACACGATTTACCTACTAAATCAAATGGTTCTTAAAAATTTACAGCTACCAAAAGTCAAATTTTGCTATTGGGAAAATAAATTTCTCTCATGAGAACTAGTACACCAACTTAAAAGTTTTAGAAGGGGTGAAGGGGTTCCACCCCTTCTTGGGGGCGCAGCCCCCAAACCCCCATGCTACAAAATTTGGTGTTTGCAACACTAGTACAGCAAAACGAAAGTTTTGTAAGGGGTGAAGGGGTTCCACCCCTTCTTGGGGGCGCAGCCCCCAAACCCCCATGTTGCAAAATTTGGTGTTTACAACACTAGTGATGAACAGTCCTGAGGATCGTGGATTGAATAAACCCGAAGATTTATTTTTGGAAGCGCGGCGGAGCCGCGCTTCCAAAAATAAGCTTCCGGATTTTAATTAATTTGTGATCCTAAGGGATTTTAAGGAGACTGTCCTAGACACTTTTATACTCGATATAGCTCATCTGTTCTTTAATACTTTTCTATATAATTGAAGAGTCTGGGCAGTCTCAGCCCAAGCATCTACCCAGAGATATTGGAAATATCAGGCACAACCTATCTCCGTAGAAAGACTCACAAGATGAAGGTTTCCTGTAAAGTGCATTTATGAAAGGCACCCCGGACTCGATCCCAACGTCAGCTAGGGTTTGGGAGAGTACGGCTTTAGAGGTAACCTCTCTCTATAAAAATATTGAGGTGCGTCTGCATAATTTCAGGTCTTACATCCGATAAGTGGGTATGAGCTTGGCGTGGGGGATACAGGGTTTGTTTAATTATTTATGAAAAATTTACCGGAATTTGCCGGATCGCGGTTGAGGATCTCCAGCAACAGGTAGATTCACGTCTCAGCAGTGATGACACTCTGATTTTTATCCACCAATCTTTCTCCAGAAACGCCATACCAATTCATTGACTGAACCTTCCCAACTGACTGAAGCATTGATACTTAATTCACTTTACAAATTCCGAATTAAGTGTCCTTTTCATCAGGCTAGGTTCGGCATTTTTGTTTTTTCAATCGCTGAGTTCGAGTCATGGTAGTGTATAATCTTTAATTTTTCGATAATTATGGTTGTCATGAGTTCTGGAATGACTGAAAATCGACCATCAGGGGGCGCTCAATTTAATCCTTTGTCGCGGAATCACCATTTTCAGCGCAACATTCCTAAAGCTCAAGAGATCATCTATAACTACTTACTGGAAATTGTTAGAGATTGGTCTCCAGACGATGTTTTAGAAGAATTTAAGCGCCTGTTTATTCAGCACAACAATACCGTTAGTTCGACCACCCTGCCCTCTCTGTATGAAATTGTTTTTGCCAATCAAGAACAAGAGTTTCGCAACACCTTAAAACGCTCTTGCTATATCTTGATCAACAACTGGGATATTGCTAGAACCCACGAACCCATCCAAAAACTAATTCAGCTATTCGACGACCCCATTTTAAAGCGGAGCACCGTTTCTCCTACGCTGCAACGCCTGCGAAAATGGTTACAAGCCTTTGTCAATAGTAAAGATTTTGAAGAACTCAAACTCTTTATTGCTAAATATGAGGATCGAGATCCCATCCATTGGCGGGAGCGCTATACCTCTTATTTGCTAGTGCCCCAGTACATCGATTTAAACAATCCGTTAGAACAGCGGCAGGCAGCACGAGCGCTATCCAGGCAACTCAAAGAAAGATTCAAATTTGATTTAGCCATGTATACGGCACGCTCCCAATCTGCTATGTCTAGGGAACAGTTGCCTAAAAATCCAACGGCTTTAGGAGATGAAGTGCTTCGCCTGATCAAATCGATTGTGGTGAAACGGGGTCAGTTTAGCTATGCGAATTTGGCAAACATTTTTATTAGCCAAACTCAAAATTTGACTTATAAAGATTTCAAGAAAAGCTTACAAAAATATTTGATTTTTTCAGTCGGAGATCAAGGATTTTCTAAAACTTTAAAAAAACAATTATCTGAAAAGTTAGATGCACTGTATGTCAATCATCATGATAAGTTAATTGATGATGCATTACTGTTGCGCACCTGCAACCGTGTGATTGAATATCTCACCACTGAAAATCACCAAGATCCTTCTCCACTATTTGTGACGTTGCTCTCTCAGGGCAGTCCTTTAACGCTAGTAGTTGTGCTGCTTAAGATCATTTTGATTTGCAGAAATGCTCGTACCCATTTAGAGGCACGCATTGCTAATTTGATCGAGCATTACAAAGACATGCCGGAAGCAGAGTGTCATTGGGTTGTGAACTTTTTTGAGATTTTTCGAATTACGATGTCAATCTATGCAGAAAACATTGAATTTAGTCTGGTCAGTATGCAAAGTACCTGTCCAGATTCTCAATTTCCCAATGCCCAGGCTGTTGTGGTAACAGGCAAGGGACTGGACACGTATCGTATTTTTTCACAGCATAAAATGATCAACACGATTGATGTTGACTCTGAATTTCTGGAACAGTCCATGATGAGTTCTGGTGAAATTCTGCCGGAAGACGAGACGAGTCCGACAGAAGAGCCGCACGAGGACGTATGGAAATAATCGGTTCCTATGCCCTGACGGATAGTGATATTGATGTCATGATTTTTTGTGGCGCGGGCGACGCTCGCGCCACAAAAAATCATGACATTTCAACGTCATAGGGTTATCAGGGCTATGGAGAGTTCCACAGGCATTCCCCTTGCGAATGGTTGAAGTTTACCAATCGTATTCCAGTTGACCTTGATCAATTTTGGTTTGGACTAAGATGCGGTACAGTTCCAGTTCGTCAAAGGTAACTTTGCCATCGGCTGCCATACTCGCTTGAATCCTGTCCATTTCGTGACGTGAAATCCTGCCATCGGCGATCGCCTGTTCGATGGTGACTTTTAGATGTTCCAGTGCTCGGATGTCTTCTAGAGAAGGTGTTGGGGCATTGGGATGTTCAACTTTCATGGGAATCCCTCCTGAGAACAAAATGATGCGTTGTTCTAGTGACCCAAGTGAATGAACCCTAATGAATGAAAGGGTGCCATCTATGATCCTAAGCCAGTTCTACCACGATTGTGCCGCAGTCACATCCCCTGAAAAATTTGGGTTTGGCATAATTCTTCACTGAGAACCAAACTTTTGTTTCGCTTGTTCATAAACCTCAGGGGTAATTTGAGCGATCCCCAGTTCTTGGGCAAATTTTTCGATTTTTTTGCGGGCAGCAGGCCGAACAAAAAAGGGAATTTCTTTTAAGCGGGCTTCGGCTTCAGATGTCCATTCTACGGAGCTACTCATGCGGGGATCGGTTCCATCGCGCGGAAAATTTCTGGAAAACCAATCTTACCAAGAGACGAGTCTGTTTAGTCAAAATCGGGTCTGAAAGCGATCGCCACGTTCATTGCCACGTTAATTGTAGATGAAGTGCTTATCCTCTGAGTAGACGTTACTTCTAAAACGTTTATGATTACGATAGAAATAATTCGATAAGCTTTACTTAACTTTACAAAAATACGGAAAGTGATACATTAGCGTTGTAGTAGGGAATGATAAGACTGACAAATGTCAGACGTTTGCCATTGACGTTGCCATTAACGAAGCGGCTGATGCCCAGATGGCTTTACCAAAACTCGGAAGGGAACTATGTCACTTACAGGTCTAATTCAAGGGCTGAACACCTTTCACAACAATTATTTCAACGATCATAGAGAGTTGTTTGAGCGCCTCTCCACCGGACAATCTCCAGATGTTTTGTTTATTACGTGTTCGGATTCTCGGATTGACCCCTGTCTGATCACCCAAGCCCAACCCGGTGAACTGTTTGTCATGCGGAATGTGGGCAATATTATTCCTTCGTTTGGCGCAGTCAGCGGGGCAGAAGCCGCCGGAATTGAATATGCTGTGCAAGCGTTAGGCATCAAAGATATTATCGTCTGCGGGCATTCGCACTGTGGGGCAATGAAAGGGTTGTTGCAGGTCGGCTCGCTGGCAGAGCAAATGCCCTCGGTATATGACTGGCTCAAACGTCACGGTGAAGCCACCCGTCGGCTGGTGATTGACAATTATGCCGGACTAAAACCTGAGCAGATGTTGAAAATTGCGATCGAGCAGAATGTATTAACGCAAATTGAAAATTTAGAGACGTATCCGACCATTCGTTCTAAATTGCATGGTGGGCAACTCAATCTTCATGCCTGGATGTATGAAATTGAGACGGGCGTGGTATTTGTTTACGATGCCGGATCGCGGCAATTTATTCCGTTAGAAAAACGGTCGTATCCGGTGCCTGATCCGTTGATCACCACATCACCGATCGCGGCTCCTGTTGCCCCTGCGGCATAGTTATTTGACTTAGCATCACAAATTAAAACCCGGACGATTTATCTTTGGAAGCGCGGCGGAGCCGCGCTTCCAAAGATAAATCGTCCGGGTTTATTAAATCTATGATCCTTAGTACTTTGGGTGGTGCGGGCTGCGCCCGCACCACCCAAACTCATTATTTCTTTAAAAGATGCAGCACCCCTCCCTGCTAACTATGGGCGATCGCCCCAGATCGACGGCGATCGCCCACCGCTGTAATTTGTCCCGCTGCATCTTGCATCACCGTATGCACGCCACCAAAAAACATATTCTGCGTTTCCCAAAACACCACATCCCCATCAAAGGGAAAGGTAGAGCGATCGACTGTTAAACCCTCCAGCCCCGGTTCTAGATTAAACGTGCCATTTTCCCAATGGACTCGCGGACTGTTGACCGCATCCGTCACCGACATCTGAAAGTCGATGATATTGGAAATCACCTGTAAAATTGCTGTGCGAATTCGGTTAGACCCTCCCGATCCCAAAACAATTTCTGGCTGGTTGTGGTCATTTAAGACCATCGTGGGAGCCATCATCGAAGAAATCCGCACATCCTCCTGCCACTGATGAAAACCATTGGGATGCAGATCGGCTTCTCCCAACATATTGTTGAGCATGATGCCCGTTCCCGGAATTACGTAGGACGATCCCTCGCCATTTGAAGTCGTCACACTGGCAGCATTGCCGTCCTCATCAATAGCACTGATATGGGTCGTGCTGCCCCATTTGTTGACCGGATGGCGATCGCTCAATAGTTGCTGGGTATAGAGCTGAAGATGGGTTGTCGATAGAAATTGAGGAATGACATCGGGGTCATATAAGCGAGTGTCATACCCATCTTTTCGTGCCTGGTTAGTGAGGTTCATCACTTGCGCCAACACTTGCAAATGCTGATCGGTGCCAAAGGCAATCGAGTTCAAATCGAGATGGGCTAACAAGGCTAACGAAAAGGCAATTAACGCACCTCCCGAACTGGGAGGCGGATTGGTCAAAAAGGTGTTGCCGCGATAGCAGGTGGTCAGCGGTTCGCGTTCAATAACGCGATAGTTTTGTAAATCTTCTAGGGTTAAATAGCCTCCTTGCTCCTGACAATCGTTGACCAATTGCTGCGCCAATTCGCCCGTGTACAACGGTTGAGGTCCCTGTTCAGCAAAATATGCCAGGGTGTCAGCCAATGCTGGCATGGTTAGCGTATCGCCCGGTTGCAATAGCGTCCCTTGGGGTGCGATCGCCTCTGCCATTTCTGGAGATGCCAGCCAGATGGGGCTAAGAATTTTGAAACAATAGGCTTGAAACGAATCAATTTCCACACCCGTTTTAGCGTAGTGAATTGCCGGTTCGAATAAAACGTTGAAGGGCAATCGTCCCAGCTTTTGATGCACATGAAACAGTCCGGCGATCGCACCTGGGACGGCAATTGAACCTAAGCCCACATGAAACTCTTGAATCACAGTGCCAAAGTTGACTTCGACCGGATAGAAGTTGATCCCCTGGGAATTTTTTCGATACCGGGGGGTTTGCGTAAAAAAATCAAATAATGTGTTGTGATTGTCGTGGGTGTGGGCAAGCAAAAATCCGCCGCCTGCCAACGACGTTAGACACGGTTCAGCCACACAGGATGCCAAGACGGCAGCGATCGCCGCATCAAACACATTGCCCCCCAACCGAAACATTTCAATGCCCGCTTCAGCCGTTTTAGGATTACCAGCGGCGATCGCTCCACGAGTTTTTGTGCCCATAACAACGCAATGTGATATTTCTTGAGTGAGATTCTTTTTGTTCTGTTGGCTAAAGACTAATGACTTCAACCAAACTCCGCTTGCTCGGTGCTCTCAGATTATCGCAAAGTCCCAGCCTGTCTGTATGGATGATGCGGGTAGGTCTTGTGATCACAGTTGCCTTTATTTTGATTGCGCTGTTTGCACCCGTGATGCAGTCATGGGGTTGGTTGCAAGACCCCATGGAGTCATTGTCGAACCCCATCCATCAGCCCCCTACCGCAGACCATTGGTTTGGCACCAGTCGCCAGGGCTATGACGTCTTTTCTCGTACCCTGTTTGGCAGTCGGGCTGCTTTGCATGTGGTTGTTTTAGCTACGTTGATGAGTGTGCTGGTGGGTGTGCCGGTGGGATTGTTGAGCGGCTATCTGGGGGGACGGCTCGATCGGGCGTTGTTGTTTTTGATGGACACCATTTACACCTTACCGGGACTCTTGTTATCCGTTACATTGGCATTTGTGGTCGGTCGAGGCGTGGTGAATGCGGCGATCGCCTTGAGTATTGCCTATGTGCCTCAATATTATCGAGTCGTGCGTAACCATACCGTCAGCGTTAAGACCGAGTTATTTGTAGAAGCGGCTCAGGCAATGGGTGCCTCAACCTGGCGGGTGCTGTCGCGGTATTTGTTCTTAAACGTGATTCAGAGTGTTCCTGTATTATTTACCTTGAATGCTGCCGATGCTGCCCTGACGTTAGGAGGTCTGGGGTTTCTGGGGTTGGGTTTGCCTGACCAAACGCCCGAATGGGGGCTGGATTTGCGACAAGCGTTGGATGCACTACCGACTGGCATCTGGTGGACAGCCTTGTTTCCTGGGTTGGCGTTGACGACGTTGGTCACAGCGCTATCGCTGGTGGGCGAAGGGTTGAATGAGTTTGTCAATCCGTTATTGCGACGGGAAAATTGGAAGTAGAAAAGAGCGTCTGAGCATCGGTTGCATTGACAACCGGCTTGGGTTTCAAAGCAGACAGATAATTTTTGAGAGCGGTGCAAAGCACCGCTCTCAAAAATTATCTGCCCAATCCCTAAGTTAAACGAGCATCCCTTACGATAATTTCAGAGCGGATGAGGTCAACGGCTAATGTCCAGAACAGTTTGGAATGTATTGGGAGTCGCTTGCATTGGGGCAGCACTATTGCTGTGGAATTCGACCCAAGATCGGTTGCTCGAAATTCCCCCAGATCAACAGCAGGTTTTGTTTTGGGGAACCGTCGGCTTCATGATACTCTGCGCGATTTTGGCGATCGCTTGTTTTTTCCCAAAATCTCACCCCGTCACGATTCGTTTTATTGGCTTACTCGGCGTCGCTGGCTGCCTCTTTTCCCTTTATGGCATGTTTCATAGCTCTAGTATTGCCTGGGTTAGCTCAATTTTGCGATCGGCAGTAATTTTGGGCGTGTGGTTGCCCGGGTCGCTGTATCTGGTGGTCAAGGGAAAAATAACAGATGGATAACGAAAACTTTGGATCATTCCTTAACAGGTAGTGGTATTCAATGATGTGCTCAATTTCTAAAATTCCTAATACATACTTTTGTAAGCTACGGCAATAACCCCACTGGATTGTTGGCTTGCACCCGAACTCGTGCCCGAATGTCTTTAGAAAGTTGACTCACTGGCTCAACGGTTCAATTAATTGACGTTTAACCGCTTCGGCTAAGGCGGTAGCTTTTCGCAGTAGACCCTCTTGATAGATTTGCATCAGCGTCTGTAGTTCTGGGCGCTCAGTTTCAGCTAAAAGACCTGCTTGTTGGCGATCGAGTAATGCACTTAATCGAGCATCTTGTGCGGGTTCCATCTGGAGTTCAGTTAGGGCAAGTACTTGTTCGTCAGATAGATCAGAGACAGGCTCCAGATCCATTGCGTTTGCTCTGACAAGTGGGATAGAAAGTTGAATCGTATCGGCTAAAACGCTCGAAATATCCCGATTTGCCAATCGAGCAAAGCGTTCAGCATGTTGATAAACATCGTCGGGTAAGGTAATCGTGATTTCGGTGCTCATGACTCTCTTGGTGTTGAACTTTAAAGAGGTCTTTTATGGTAAATATAACGCTTCGCACCTGGGTAGACTACGGCTCTCTCACCATAGCTTGTACTAGACATTGACTATCAATCCCCCAAGTGGGTGAGTTATTTGGGGGAAGTGCGATCGCTACAATTATCTGTACCCTCTATCTGATTGCCCTCTCTAGACTGGCATGGCTACACCGCTATGCACTCAGAAGTAAGCGGATGGTGTGTTAAAAAGTGACACGTAGCGCCGCTTTTTAACACATCACCTGCCCCAATGCGGTCGCGTCAGACGAACAGTAGGAGAATGGTGATCAACATACGTGTTATCCAAGGATTTCCCCAATGACCTTGAGCAATGCCCCTTCTGACTCAACGCCACTGCGAATTTTGATTGTTGAAGATGATCCGGTTATGCAACTGGGTTTAGAGCAGTTTTTTGATAGCTGTGCAGAATTTTCTCTGGTAGGTCAGGCAAGTGATGGCTACTCGGGTGTACAACTGGCGCTCAGCATCAAGCCTGACTTAGTACTGATGGATATCGGCTTGCCACAATTAGACGGTATTGCAGCAACTCAGCAAATCAAAGCCGTTGAACCTGATATTCGCATCATGATGCTAACGTCACATACGGCAGACACCGAAATGATGGCGGCGCTGTCAAGTGGAGCCGATGCTTACTGTGTCAAGGGGACGAGTGTTGAGCAATTAAAAGTGGCGATCGCAGCTGTCGAGCAAGGTGCAACGTATCTCGACCCACAAATTGCCCGTCGAGTGCTAGAGCAACTGAAACCGTCGAACCTCAACTCACCCCCGACAAATCTTGAACAACTATCCGAACGCGAACTTCAGGTGCTGAAGCTAATTGTCGAAGGCAAAAGCAATCCTGAAATTGCAGCGATTCTCTATCTCAGTTTGAGTACGATTAAGACTTACGTGCGAGGAATTTTGAATAAACTGTCTGTCGATGATCGGGTACAGGCAGCCGTTCTAGCTTTGCGATCGGGTTTATTTTAGAGTGCAGATTGTTTATCAATGGCTACACCCCTACGTCAGGTCAACACACATTGAGTTAGGGCGTGTTTTGAAACTCGCTAAGAGGGTTGTTTGTCGGGCGCTTCGCGCCCGACAAACAACCTTTAAACCCCTATTCAAACTATTCAAATTGAGGTAGAACCCAGGATTTAACCGTCGTAGACTCCGTGAATTAGCGGAGTCTGGATCATTTTTTATTACTCTTATCCCTATCCGTGGGCATCCTAAAACTATTCATAGTGCACTGTCTATGACATTCAACCTTTTGTGCCAAACTCTGCACCTCCTGCCACAAAAGGATCTTGGGGTTTATCGGGAAGGGAATAGTTGATTTGTAGACCCTACGGGCATTAAAACGGATCAAAATATTGCTGGAGGTTGCTGAAAAAGCTGTAGAGATTAAGATGATTGGAACTTACACCCCAGGGTTAGTAGCTCTCTCATTTGCGATCGCAGTGGTCGCCTCCTATGCTGCATTAGATCTGGCTGTGCGTTTGCCCTCGGTTATAGGAAAGCGGCGTTTGCTGTGGCTTTGGGGTGGTGCAGTCGTCATGGGCGGTGGTATCTGGTCGATGCATTTTGTGGCAATGCTGGCATTTCAGTTGCCCCAGACCGTGCGTTACGACGGACTGACGACTCTGCTGTCTTTGGTGTGTGGCATCAGTGCATCGGGAATTGCCCTATGGCTGCTCAGTCGCTCCCACAATCGCCTGCCCATCTTAATCGGCGGCAGCCTGTGTATGGGCACTGCCATTAGTTCGATGCATTACATTGGCATGGCTGCTCTACGATTGCCTGCACAGATCCACTACGACGGGTGGTGGGTAAGTGGGTCTGTGGCGATCGCCTTCAGCGCCTCATTTATCGCCCTTTATCTGGCGAACCGGCTACAAAATTCTGACGGCACCAGAGTTGAACATTGGCTGCAAAAAAGTGCCAGTGCTTTAGTCATGGGAATTGCCATCAGCGGTATGCATTACACCGGGATGGAAGCCACTCATTTCATTCCCCAAGCTAATCTAATCGTTGAACCATCCTCGCACCTGAGTCAATTTTGGTTAGCCGTGGTCATTGGTACAGTGACCTTATTCATTTTAAGTTTGACCCTACTTGCCTCTGGATTTGACCAGCAGCTAACGATCCAGGCGGCTCGCGAACAAACGCTACACGAAAGCGAAACTCAGTTTCGCCGCTTGATCCGCGATATGCCGGTCGGGGTGATGCTGCTCAATACCGATGCCGAAATCTTGATTTGCAACCCAGCAGCAGTTCAATTGTTGCACCTCAAGACCGATCCAGATTTAACTCAAACATTTGGTGATGGGTGTTTATTTTTACACAGCGATAATACTCCGTTCCTGCCGGAACAATTACCTGTTCAACAGGCGATCGCCACACAAACCCCGGTTCAAAATGTTGTCATTGGGGTTGAGCATCCCGAAGCCCCATCTCGCCAGTGGCTCCTGGTTAACGTAGACCTTGATTTGACACCAACTCAGGAAATTAAACAAGTCATTTGTACGATTAGCGATATTAGCGATCGCAAGCATGCAGAAGCTGCCTTACAACGCAGCAATACCCGGTACCAAAACTTAGCCGACAATGTACCGGGGATGATCTACCAATTTGTGCTCTATCCCGATCGGTCTAGCGCCTTTTTATACGTCAGTCCGGGGTGTCGAGAAATTTTTGGGGTAGACCCAGACGCACTGACCGGCAATATAATTTCACCCTGGAAGATGACTCATGCAGATGATGTGGCATTGTTGAATGAATCCATTGCTCTGTCTGCCAGCCAGCTTCAGCCCTGGCATTGTATCTGGCGAGTCTATGTCAATCAGCAGTTGAAGTGGTTGCAAGGGGTATCTCGTCCTGAGTTGCAGGCGGATGGCAGCATTATTTGGGATGGCGTTGTCACCGATATTACGAAACGAAAACAGTCTGAAGAACTTCTCCGAGAAGGTGCCGAATGCGATCGCACCATCGCACAAGTGATTCAGCGAATGCGCCAAACATTGGATTTAGCAACGATCTTTCGGGCGACCACCGAGGAACTCAGACACGCCACAAAAAGCGATCGCGTTCTCGTCTATCGGTTTAACCCAGACTGGAGTGGAGAACTCGTTTCTGAATCCGTTGCCGAAGGTTGGAAACAACTGGTCAACGCACAACCTCAGCAATCGAGCCTGACTCAAAGTACCGTCGATCAACCGGGTTGCATTATTAAAACACTGACCAGCGACATCAATTTTATTCAAGATACCTACCTGCAAGAAAATCAGGGTGGCATCTACCAAACTGGAAAAGCCTACACCTGCATTCCAGATGTCTATCAAGCTAATTTTGATCCGTGCTACCTGGACTTGTTAGAACATATTCAAGCACGCTCTTACATCATCGTACCGATTTTCTGCGGCAACCACTTGTGGGGCTTGCTGGCAACTTACCAAAACTCAGCACCTCGCACCTGGAAGACCACCGAAATCAAAATGATTGTCCAGATTGGTACTCAACTGGGTGTCGCAATTCAACAAGCAGAACTGCTTGTCAAAACCCAGCAGCAAGCCGAAGAACTGAAGCAAGCCAAAGAAGCCGCAGATGCAGCCAGCTACGCTAAAAGCAACTTTCTTACCAATATGAGCCATGAACTGCGAACCCCTCTCAATGCCATTCTGGGGTTTGCCCAACTCATGCATCAAGACGCGACGATGTTGCTAGAGCATCAAGAATATCTCAACATCATTAGCCGTAGCGGAGAACATTTGCTGAAGTTGATTAATGATGTTTTAGAAATGTCCAAGATTGAAGCAGGGCGGACGTTGTTTAACGAGAATCGTTTTGACTTACATCGCCTCATTTTTAGCATTGAAGAAATGCTGTATCTCAAAGCCCAAGTCAAAGGCTTGGAGCTCATGGTTGAACAAGCACCTGATATCCCTCAATACATCAAAACGGACGAAAATAAACTCCGGCAAGTCCTGATCAATCTCGTTGGCAATGCCATCAAGTTTACCCAGCAGGGCTATGTCAAATTATCGGTCAAGGCGATCGCTTCAGCCTCAGCCAATCAAGACTTGCAAAACGGATTCATTGATCCCTCAACGCCTCAACCCTTGATGCTCTACTTCGAGGTTGTTGATACGGGCCCCGGCATTGCACCCGAAGAAATCGGCAGATTGTTTGAGCCATTTGAACAAACAAAAACGGGCTTAAAATCCGAAGAGGGAACCGGGTTGGGCTTACCCATTAGCCAGCATTTTGTCCGGTTGATGGGTGGCGAGATCACAGCCTACAGCCAAGCCAATGTCGGTAGTGTGTTTCACTTCACGATTCCGGTCATTTTAGTCGAGCAAACAGGCATCAAACCCAGTCAAACTCTGGGTCGAAAGGTGATTGGCATCGTACCCAATCAGCCCCCCTACCGGATTTTGATTGCCGAAGATAATCCTGTGAATCGCTTATTGTTAGTACGGCTGTTAGGCTCGCTCGGGTTTGAAATCAAAGAAGCAGAAGATGGTCAGCAGGCGATCGCCCTTTGGAAAAGCTGGCAGCCCCACCTGATTTGGATGGATATGCGCATGCCCAACCTCAATGGCTATGAAGCAACTCGGCACATTAAAGAATTACCGGGAGGTCAAGACACTATTATCATTGCGCTCACCGCCAGTGCCTTTGAAGAACAACGACAGGATAGCCTCTCGGCTGGGTGTGATGATTTTGTCCGAAAACCATTTCAGCGCGAAGAAATATTGGAAAAGCTCAACCAATATTTGGGGGTGCAATATTTGTATGCCGACGAGATTCCCTTAGAAAAACAACCGCATCCCCAATCTGCCTGGGGATCGCCCAACTCGAACCTATTAGTGCATGATATGCCGGAAAAATGGATTAAACAATTGCATGAAGCGGCGTTGCAATGCAATGATCTATCGATTTTTCAGCTCATCGAAGAGATTCCTCCAGATGCCCTGCCGTTGATTACCACTCTAAAAACGCTGACCGACAATTTTCAGTTCGACCAAATTGCCAAATTAACCCAATATCAATCTAAGACAGCATAGCAAGGATGAGCAAAATAACGCCGATCGCCCCACAGGCAATCATGCTATAAAACGTAATTTGAGCGATTCGATCCGCCGCTTGAGTAAGTTCCTCTTCCGTTTTCAAGGTAATAATAAACCTTTGCTTGCCATCCGTCGGTTTTTGTAGGGTGAGTTCACCCCCACTATCGCTCACCGTTCCCACGACCAGGGCTCGACGACGTAAGGGCAAGATCGATTCAGAGTAGTGATAGCCTAATGTCCGGCGTCCGCCAAAGGTTTCATTGCCCAGCGCTAACGAAAACTGACCAAACGATAACAACCCCCCTCGGCTTTGCTCTTGACGAAACTCATCTAAAATTTTGATGACTTCAATATCTGCCCCGTCTGGATTGACGGAAACGTACCCGGTCTGATCATTTAATTGGAAGGGTGTCGATTGTTTATGACTAGAAATCACCTCTGATCCGCGTTGAGTTTCTTGATAGGTTTTACCCTCATCATCTTTACGAGTCACAGTTTCTTCGTACTCGCGTTTGACTTCCATTTTGTAGTAAACGCAAGGTTCTTGTTTGAGCTGAGAAATGATGGGATGTTCGCATTCAATGGTGCCCGTCACTTTGACATAGTCTCTCCAATCGCCACCGCCAATTTCTTGGGCGATCGCCTGTGACATCTGGGCTAACTCAGCCACTTTTGCCCCTCTGGCAGTACGAATGCTAAATGCTTTATTTCGCTGACTTTTTTGCACAAAGAAAAGGACAATCCCGATCCCAATCAAAACCAATCCGATAATAGCCATAGCCATGAACCTGCGTCTCCCAACCACGATAACGACCGATCGCCACCAAAAACATCTTGACTGAATCGATCCGTTCTTGGTCAGACATTGAAATAGAGAGTTACAAAACGACGGTCTCTTTTCTTACGGATCACAAATTAAACAAAACCGGATGTTAATTGTTGGAAGCGCGGCGACGCCGCGCTTCCAACAATTAACATCCGGTTTTCTTAGATCCACAATTCGCAGGACTGTAGCCACATTGCGGATTCGTGCCCCCAGGGCACGAATCCGCAAGTGTCCAGACTAACCCCTAAGCAACAATGGCAAATTGGCTAGCGGTTACGGTTGGCGCACCCTGGAACTGGGCGATCGCCACCGCCGCCCCTGCGCTAAAACCATCCAGGTCAAATCGTAATATTCCCGTCTCGGTGTCATACAAGAAATGTGGATTACTACCAATTGCCGTAGGCTGTATGCCACTCACAAACGTACCCGTCGGCATTGCCGTGGCACTCAGCGGCACACCCGCGATGAGATTGCCGCCAAACCCGCTGGCAGAAATTTGCAACAGATCATCGTCAGCAAAATCAGTAATCGTATCCAATCCTTCACTGGCAGCTGCATAGACAAACGTATCTGCCCCGCCCCCGCCGGTCAGCATGTCACTATCTGCACCCCCCTGCAACACATTCGCGGCAGCATCCCCGACGAGCGTGTCACCATCCGCATGGGAACTGGTATACAACGGCAGCAGAAAACCACTGATTCCGCGCAACAAACTATCATCGTGAAGCAACGTTTGAGTCACGCCATTTTGGGTATCTTCAACCAAAATGTTATAGGTGCCATCAACATATCGTGATTCACCCACACCCACGATGGAAAGAGAAGACTCATTGTTAATAAACGCAGGTTGATCACTGGGAATATCATTTGCCCCTCCAGCCGGATAAATCAAGCCGCCTAGAATTTCTGTTTGCCCACCGTTGGTGGTTTCAACGATTGTTCCCGATTGTTCGGTCTTTAGCCCCAAAATCCAGAGTGTGCCACCATTGTTGATGATTTTTGTCGTCGTTCCTTCAGCATTCAGTTGGCGTGCCCAGACTTGCTGATGGTCAAACACCCAACCCGACCCGACCACATCTTCCAAAAACAACCGACCCGTTCCAGTATTGCGGTATGCGTCTGCCGCCGCCGCCGTAAAGTGGCGTACCACCAACGTTTTTGAAGACGCATGCTCAATCCAATGAAAGTCTCCCCCCAGCCCTAAAGTACCGCGAAGATGTTCTAAAACCGTGACCTCTTGAGTATCTCCAACAAAGCGAAATACGGGCAAATCTTGATTTCGCAACGGATTGGCAACGGTAATTTCAGAGCCATATCCAGCACCCGTAATCATTTTTACCGAATCACCCACTGTCAAGGTACTACTGACGGTGTAAGCGCCAGTCGGAAGATAGATGGTTGAATATCCAGAATCGAGGGCTTGCTGAATTGCCTGGGTATCATCCAGACCATCGTTGGGAATTGCCCCAAATTCAGTAACACTCATCCACTGGCTCAAGTCGTCATATTGAATAGTGGGGGTGTCTTCAATGGGTAAATTGAGCGAGGTTTGAGCCGTAGGAAATAGACTAAAAATTTGCCCCCCTTGCGAGACATTGGAAACATATTCGTGAATGAAGGTGCCCGGAACTGCCACCCCATTATTACTAATTGCAGATCGATAGCCCGACGTACTGATATTGCGGGCGTACAACGTTCCTGCAAACATCTGGATGGCTGAAGTATTGCCATTACCACCCGTCAAATTAGCATCTACTAACGTAATGATGCCACTCCCCGCATTTCTAGACTCAATCACAGGTACGGTGTTTTGACTGGTTAAGCCGTGAATACTCAGGATATTGCCGACATTCCGAATGCCCACTATCCGTTGATGGTCTAACGCCAGGTTTTCAAAAACCATGCCATATTCGGCGTGACGCACCTGCATACCAAAGTCAAAGCCACTAATCGTGACATTTTTCACCAACCCAGGTCCCGGCCAGGGTTGGGTGAGTGCCAGTCCGGTATGCCCCCTATAGTTGGGGTCACTAGACCGAATCGTGACATTTTCAATGCCGCCCTGATTATTGTTGATAAACGATAGCCCAACGGCACCCGGATTCCCGGTTCCGACATCAAGGGTTAGATCCGATACAGAGTTGCCAAATGCAATTCCTGTACTGATTCCTTCAAAGAAACTGATAAAGGGTAACGGTTGGGTTGGATCTTGAAAGTCAGGAGCATAATCGGCTAACTTCAGGATCGTTCCGGTCTGGCTTTGCCCCTGTAACACTAACCCGCGTCTGGCTTGTTCGCCCCAATTCAAAGCACGTTTGATCAAGTAGGTGCCATCGGGAAAGTAAAGTGCTTTGTTTTCTGCCATGGCTTGTAAGATAGCGGCAGTATCGTCGGTAATGCCATCGCCTACAGCACCATAGTCTTTGACATTGACAAATCCCAAATCCTCCGGAAAGACTCGTCCGGTCGCTGGTGGCACGGTACTGTCATTATCAATGATTGTCACAGTCGCGGTATTCTGAGCCCCAATACTGGCTCCACCCGTGGGGGATTCCAACGTCAGGGTCAGGGTTTCATCAGTTTCAGCAAGACTATCATCGGAGATAGGAATATCAATTGTTTGCTGGGTTTCTCCGGCGGCAAAGTTAACCACTATTGCTGTATTGTCGTAGTCTTCTGATGCCGTTGCTGTGCCATCAACCAGATTGAGCAACGCACTCACGGCTCCATCACTGCCATCGGTGCGCTCAACGGTGATGCTTGCCACTAAGCCATCTTCGGTGACACGATAGTCTGTTGCACTCAGTTGTAAGGTGCCTGCACCCGGCAATGGATCGGTGGTGGCATAGAGTTGACTCTGGGGGATGATCTCCTTGGTCTGGCTGGTGCTTGACCAGGACAGTTGCAGGTTTGCCGTATCTCTCAGATCGTAATATTCCAGGCGAATCTCGTAAAACTGATTGGCAGCTAGGGTGATTGTGCCGCTATCTTCAGTAGTTCGGTGCGATCGCCAATTATCAATCAGTAATTCACCATTGACCCAAAGCCTTACCCCTTCATCGGAATCGGTGTAAAAGGTGTAGGGTTCTGAATAGAGACTGTGAATTTTACCACTCCATACCACTGAAAAGTTATTGGCAGCAATCAGGGCATCGGGAGACCCTAAATCCCAATTGAAATCGATAGTGCTATCGGTGCGAGTCAGCACTAAATTGTTAAAATTACGTCCGCTGTAATAACGACCCGTCAGTCCTGAACCTGTCATGAATCAATTCTCCAAACGTCATAGATTATGCGGGGGAACATGAAGTCTAATTCGGTCAATGAAGTTCGATGAGCGTGGTAGATATCCCAAGCTGGCTAACCATCCTGGTTCTAATCGCAGCGCTCGGTGGAATTGGGGGCAATTAAACCGCCATTGAAATAGGCACAACTGAAATAGGCACAGCAATATTGCACTGCCAAAAGCATTGATTCTTTCAGCAGTACCCTGTTTAAGAGGATGGCGATCGCCATCCCAACTCAGACAACGAGATCTAAACCCTTGGGCGATTGATAGACCGTCTTATGAGTTATCACCCTAACCGTCAAGTTTTACGCCAGGTATGCAATCGGTGATGCATTATGCTTACACTTGCAACGTTCAGCCATGCTATTGCTGAACGGCAGCTTTTTTTGCCGATGAAACCTGCGATTTCACCAGCAAACAGTGGACCCCAAACTAGCCATGCCCAGGGGAAAGAGTGTGACCTCTGGCAGGACACTCACAAGTGTTTTCAACGTTAATGACTACACCTGCTCAAGCAACAATTGCGGGTAACTTTTAGAGATACATCGCTATCTTTAAATCTGAATGGGGCTGTGAAACCTGCGGGTTCACAGCCCCATTCAGATCCAAAACCAGGTCATGATTTTCTGTGGCGCGGGCGTCGCCCGCGCCACAGAAAATCATTGCTGTTTTAGGGCTATCCCTTTACAGATTATCGAGTGCGCCCTGTTTGACAGCGATCGCCAATCCCGAAAAAACAATGATCATGACGACTAGCGCAAAGGCAGCCCCAAGAGGCCAGTTATACGAAACCCCAAACTGCGATGAAATCACATTGCCCAGCATGATGCCACTGGGACTACCCACCAAACTGGGGGTAATAAAATCGCCCATGGTGAGTGAAAAAACATTGATAGAACCTGCCAAAATACCCGGAGTTACTAAAGGCAAGATGATGCGGCGAAAGGTCGTTGCCGGGGGTGCGTTGAGGTCGGCAGAGGCTTCTAATAAGGTATCGGGTAATTTTTCAAAGGCGGTGATGATGGGCAAGATCATGAAGGGCAACCAGACATGCACAAAGGTAAGGATGGTAGAAAACTGATTGTAAAGGAAGATCTGGCTGGGTGTTTTCAAAATGCCCAGGGACAGTAGAGCCGTATTAAGCACGCCGTTGTAGCCTAAGATGATTTTCCAGGCAAACACCCGCACCAAGTAGCTCGACCATAAGGGCAGAATTACTAAAATTGTCAGCAATGTGCGATAACGTCCTCCATATTTGGCGATGAAAAAGCCGAGGGGAAGGGCGATCGCTATATCAATAACCGTTACGGCTAAAGCTGTCGTTACGGTTCTAACAATAATTGTGCGATAGGCAGTATTGGTCAGAATCGTTTTGAAATTGACCAGGCTAAACTCTTTGACAATGTCGAATCCTTCCAATCGCCAAATGCTATAAGAAATCAGCAATGCCAACGGGATGAAGTACAACACCGACATCCACACCAGCGGGGGGAAGAGGGAAGCATATAGCCCGATGCGGGGTGGGGTCTGGCGTTTAGCATTTGGCTCAGCAACAGGATTCATCATCATTTTCTATAGGGCTACCTGATTTTTAGGGTGGTCTATGGTGCGGGCGAAGCCCACGCCATAGACCACCCTAAAAAACGTTTTAGTACTCCCCATCTTATACTGCGTTTAGGGAACCGATACCCCAGCGACGCCTACCTCTAATCGCACCACTCCAGCCGGAACCACGCCGGTTGGTGGTGGCAAAAACATACCACCATTCGTAACCACATAAATCGCGGTGCGATCGCGCTCAGTTTGACCAAAGGCGATCGCTGTACTGCCGATAACACCTTGATCAGCCTGGGCAATGGTGGTAATTTCGCCCGTTGGGGTAATTTTTACGACACTGTTGTAGATATGGGTTGCACCATAGAGATTGCCCTCGACATCAAAGGCAAAGTCATCAATATTCACCTGGGTAGCTACTATTTCTGGTTCTCCAGCTGCACCCTGTGAATCAATCGAAACTTTCAATAGCAGCATTTGATCGGTATTAGAAATATACAAATCATTGCCAAACAGTTTCAAGCCATTGACCGCAGGAATTGGGCTATCGGCACTTCGACGGGCTAAGAGAGGATGTTCTAACCAAATCTGTGCCGTGCGCTGATCGGCATCAAATTCCCAGATGGCACCGCGATAAGAATCAGCAATCAAATAGCGGCTATCGGCTAAATGGATGATGCCATTCAAAAAGATAGCCTCCGGTAAAGTTGCCAGGGTTTCTACCGTACCATCGGGCGCAACATGCGAAATAACAGGGACATTCGTACTCGTCCATCCTGCCACCAACACTCCACCATCCGGGGCAAAGGCTAAGCCTGATACTTTGCCATCAATCGTTGCATACACCGATGACTGACCATCCGGTGTAATTTGAATAATCTGACCAATTTCATGATTGGTGATCAATAAAGTGCCGTCAGAACTGACAATCAGATTTTCTAGAAAAGTGTTTACTGGAAACGTTGCGATCGCTTGATCGGGTACTAATTCAACCGGATCATCGGCAAAGATGGGCGGCAGATCTTGGGCAACGGCAAGGGGTGCAGCCAGGGCGATCGCACCCATCACGCTTACTGAAACCCGCAGACATAAGGAATTAAGACTTCTCATTGATTACATCCTTGGATAGGTTTACAGGGTTGTCATGTCTAACCGAGCGCTGACCGAATCCTTCAAGATTCAATCATCCCCTATTGAAGCGGCACCGTGCTTAAATTTCCGATCGTCTCAAGCATTTCTCTAGGGCGAGTTTTAAAACTCGCGAAGGGGGTTGTTTTTTCGGGCGCGAAACGCCCGAAAAAACAACCCTTAAACCAGACCCTAATTTTGGGTGATAGATACCCAGAGCGGCAATACCTCTCGGTTAAGCTTCTGCCCCCAAGGGAATTAATTCCCTCGCTCATAGCAAAAGTCCGTTGAAACGGACTACAACCCAGAACTAACGAGTCTTTCAGTCCCTTTATGGGACTTGAGCTATTAGCCCGGAATTTCAATTCAGGGCGGGTGATAAGACTAACCGAAAAGTATTGCCCAGAGCGGCGAGTTATCAAATAGACAGGATGTGAGAGGCGCACCCTTTCGGGGTGCGCCTCTCACATCCCATGTGGGATTGCGATGGATCAGACTGCTGCATTCCAAAGACGCAAAAAAAAATGTTGCAGGTATGGCGCAAGCGCCCCCACAACATTTCTACCCCAAAACTTTATTTCCAATTAAGTCTACTGGTCGTCAAACGATTCAAACATCCACCCTGTGGATAGTTTTAGCTAAAAACTGCTTAGCTAGGGTTGACGGCGCGATCGGCTGCATTGGTCAGCCGATCAGCAGTATTTTGAGCATTGTCGCGCAGGTTACGAATTCCTTTTTGGGTTCCGTCTGAAACCTGGTCAAGTGTGCGATCGCCAGCCCGACCTACTTCATCCTTAGCATTGCTAGCGTTGTTTTTCAGGTTACGCAGACCCCGTTGCGTTCCTTCAGATACATCTTCCGTTACTTCTTGAACCGATTGACCCACGTCTTTCGCCAGGTTCTTAGCCCGTTCGTTCAGCGGTGTGCCTTGCTGATAGCTACGAGCAAAGTCATCCGGATCGTTTACCTGGCGTGTGTTGGAGCGAGCCCGATCAACTAAGCGCTGTGCTTTTCGCTCTGCACCGCTTGTATCATTCCGTGGATCGGTATCCTCGTACTGGTTCATTCCGCCAACTTTCTTTTGGATGGGGTCATATAATTCTGTAAATTCTCCCTTCCGTTCGTTATAAGTACCCCCTTCAGAGAGTTGCGTCGTGTCTGGGCGACCGCAAGCAGCCGTCAGCCAGAGCAAGCAACCTGCAACAAAAACAGCTACTATTTTGTTGAGTTGCATAGATTTGATCAGCGTATTCAATCGAGTCATAACCGAACCTCTCTAAAATTTAAAACCTTGCTTCAATGCAGTCCCCATTTTTTGGCAGCCTGATCGGGATAGAGGAAGTAAAACTAGTGTTGCAAACACGAAATTTTGCAACATGGGGGTCTGGGGGCTGCGCCCCCAAGAAGGGGTTTTACCCCCTCCACCCCCTTTACAACTTTTAAGTTGGTGTACTAGAAAGACCTGTAGAGGTACATCTTTTGCTTCTCTATTCATCCGACTCAGCTTGATTCAAAATCAGGACAATGCTTCATCCACCCGATTTTGGCAGAGGGTGCGGCAGTGAATTTTTCATCTAGCGCCTGCACCCTACGCTACGAGCCAAGACCAGAGTGGCAGATTGCTTACTAGATGGTAGGGATTTCTTCCTTATCCACTTTGGGCACCATGTTGGGGCGTTCTTTATCTTCCCAACCCATCGGACGCTTGGAGTTATACCAGGCGATCGAGCCGATCGAGACAGCAGCAATAAAGCCAGCCACTAACACAAGTACTGCCGCCACAGGAAAGTGGGGCGCGTTAGAAGCCATCTCAGACGCTACTTCTGCCATTAACAAATTCATATTCATAGACTAAGAACCTCACGAATGGTGGTTGCACATGAATGCAGAATTACCTGAAATTTACCAACTAAGTTCATGGCAACTCCTCCCTCTTTTTAGAGAGATCGCGATTATCTCAAGGCTGACCCGCTTTTACCTTTGTCGGGCTGATCGGGCTGAAGCTGCGGTAGAGTCAACCCTGAACAGGATGCTGACACGTTTTTTGGAGAGTGCGGCGGAGCTGCACTCTCCAAAAACGTTATTCAAGCTATTTTTATGAGGGTCTTTAACGCTGAACCAGTAGGCGAACATCATGCTTGTCCGCTACGTGTTGCAGAACTTCCATATTAGGAGGAACGGTGCTAACTTTACGCCCCATTTCTTGATAAAACGCACTTGCTGAAGCGGGAGAAACGATGATTAAAAACCGCGCCACGGGCGATAAAATCTTAAATCCATGAGCCGTATTTTTGGGTATGTGGCTGATAGTTCCCGGTGTCGCCGTTACAGTTTGAATTCCTATTTGTAGTGCTACTTCACCTTCAAGTATATAAAAGCTTTCATCCCAAGGATGACTATGAAAGGGTGCGCCACCCCCTTCCTCATCGCTAACTTCATACATCGCCCAAGCCCCGTCTGTATCGTCTGCCGTTGCTTTTGCTGTAAAGGTATGACCTAACACCTGAAATGATTCACCTTCACCGGGTAACAAAACTTTGGGTTTTTGTTGAGATAAACTGAACATAAAATTTCTCCAATGCAGGTAACGTATGGGTTCAAGAGATTAAATACAATGCCCTGGACTCCTGATAGTTCCTACGGTACGCAACAATCGAGAAGGAGTAGGGAAGATGGTAGAGATATTTGGGGCATGATTTTTTGTGGTGCGGGTAAAGCCCGCACCACAAAAAATCATGCCTGTAGATGTTTTGCTAGAGGATCTATATGACTCGTATCTTTTCTGAAGAAGATTAGAGCGATGGGGTTTACCGGGGAAATCTTGCGATCGCTGGTTGTCGCTGTCTTGGTCACAATCGTACATTTGGGTGTAAAAGCGTTCTGCGAGGATTATTCCTGACAAAAGCGAATATTGCCGGAATCGGGGCATGCTAACGAGAAGTGTTGATCAAACAAATTCCTCGCTGGTTTCGACTCCGCTCAACCAGCGTGTGCTCTAAATGCAGTTGAAGAAGGTGGACTATTTTTGACTGCATTTAACCAGCCCGTGCCCTGAGCGAAGTCGAAGGGCAACCAACCAGGTAAATTCAGTACGTGCCCTGAGCGAAGTCGAAGGGCAACCGACCGAGTAAACTCTGGGTGAAAAATCGCCTTAATCTCCACCCTCAGATCTGGGGATCTATCGGACTGGAGCATAGTCAAAGGCACGGGCGATCGCATTCCAGGCAGGTTTACGACGCATCTGCCGATCGAGCGGTAACGGACGAGTCGGTTCGCCATCTTGACGGGGACGAGATTTTTCTAACCAGGTATAGCGATCGCTTAGCCCCCAGGTGATCACCGCCATCACCGCAGGTTGGTCTAAAACAATCGAGAGATACTCGTCATAGGCTTGAGCCACAATGCGATCGCGGCTGGCAATATTCAGTGGCAACCCCCGATCGGTGACATCCATCTCGGTAATCATAATCTTTAGCCCCAGACTGGCAACCTGGTTGAGAAATCGACCCAATTTCTCAGCATTAAACCGTCGTTCATGGTTGTGGCGAAACAGATGGGCTTGGATGCCGAGGGCATGAACGGGAGTGCCGCTAGCCGTTAAGCGTTCCAACAAATTCAAAACGGCAGCTCGTTTGCGATCGCTTTCCGGCGTATCATGATCCAGCCCATTATCGTTGTAGACCAATAACGCCTGCGGATCGGCATCAGCCGCTGCCCGAAATGCCAGCTCCAGATAATCGGCACCGAGAAATTCTAACCAGGGAGAGCGCTGTAAGCGATCGCTGCGTTCACTGCCCAATGCAATCGCTTCATTCACTACATCCCAGGAATGCATCCTACCGGCATAATGCCCTACCACCGTCGCAATGTGATCAAGCAATAGCCGCTCAGCATTCTGGCGATTGACCGTATGGCGAAACCACGGGGGTAAGCTTTGATTCCAGACCAGCGTGTGTCCGCGAAATAATAGCTGGCGATCGCGTGCCAAATCAGCCATCCAGTCTGCTTGAGTAAAGTCAAACCGATCGGGACTGGGGCGCAGAACCTGCCATTTCAGCTCATTACTGGGAACCAGCAGCCCACATTCTTGGGTGAAATGAGTGACCAATTCCGCATCAGACGATAAGTTTTGATAACGCGCCGACGCGCCATAAATCAACCCTTTAGCCGCTGCATGTTGCTGCAACGGTGCGTCTGCGGCAACGTTCACACGACTAGATTCAGGGTCTAACTGAGATCGTTGTTTTAGTCGTTGAACATCCGTGACTCTAGCCGCGATCGCCGTACCACCTACTCCCGTTAGAGCAGCCAAACTGAGTTTCAGTGCGTGTCGTCTCTTCATCGGCATTCAATAACAGGGTAGAGCAAACGTTGTAACTCTTTTTGAGCGCGACAGCGGAGCCGTTGCGCTCAAAAGGAAGGTAATGTTCTAGATGTGGTGTTAATTTTTTGGAAAGGCGCGCAGAGCGCGCCTTTCCAAAAAATTAACACCACAGTTGATACGCTATCAAAACGCATTGTTTATCGAAAAATTCTGGTAATGCGTTCTTTGAAGACCCGGTAAAAAAATAACGGATTCCCTACCACATACCGTTCCCAAAGACGACTCGGTTCCGTAAATAATCGCGCCATCCATTCTAACCCTCTATCCGTCATCCACCGGGGTCCCCTATACACCGTATCGGTATAAAAATCGAGACAGGCACCCAATGGTAAGAACACTCTGGCATCAATGCGATGCAAGTTCTCTAAAATCCATTGTTCTTGAATGGGCATCCCAAAACCAATATATAAAACATCCGGTTTAAATTGATTGATTTGTTGAATAATGGCATCGTTTTCTTCCCCCGATTTATTAAAGTAGCCATGATGCCCTTGAATATCTAAATGAGGTGCAACGCTACTTAATTTGGCGATCGCTTTATCGACTACACCAGGTTTTCCGGCTAACAGAAATAACGACACTCGTTCTTGCTCGCAGGCTATAGCTAAGTCTTCGATGTAATCGGGACAGGTCATCCGATGGCTAGAATCGACACAGTGCCCACACATTTTGGCACCCAGCAAAACACCAAATCCATCACAAAACACCAGATCCGATGTATTGAGAAAATAGCGATACCAGGGCAGCATCCAGGCAAAATTCATAGCGCGAACATTAACGTTGCCAACAATGGTCTTTTCCTTCTTCTTGGCAGCCGTCACAATATAATCGATCAGATCCGAAACACTTACTTTATGAAACCGCGTGCCCAGTAAGACAACTTCATCAAATCGTTTGGACTGAATGATCTTTTGCATAATTTTAAGTTGGAGTAGAGATCTATCTAGAAATATGGAAATGAACGAATGAGGGCGATCGCCCTTATTTGAATCCTTTATTTCTTCAAAAACGAACTCAACCATCCGGAATTACCATGCACCATACTGATCTGATGGCAATGTTCCCAGTCGTTGTCGGATAGACCCTTTAATTTTTCGGGTGATATGGGGATTGACAACCTGTTTAATGGGAAAAACCAATAATTCTTTCAGAAACCAATGGCGATAAAAACGACGACGTTGGGCAACTAAATCATGGGAATGTTGACGTGCAAACAAAGCCCCTACGTTCCAGCTTTCGCGAATTTGTTGAAACTTACTCAGCGGTTTGCCACTCATGCCATTCAGAGAATAGGAAACCAGAGGTGTTTCAATCGCATGAAATGAAAGTCCTGCCGTATATGCCCGAAAGATAAAGTCATAATCAGCAGCGATCGCATAGGTCAGATCAAACATACCAATGTGTTGATAAACCGAGCGTCTGACGAAGCAACTTGGATGATTGATCGTAAACTTGAACTTTAAATTTTCTAGACTACCGGGCTGAAAGGTATTGAGATACTTTCCCTCAAAATAATTGTCAACCGGAGCATAAATGATGTCAGCCTCCGGATATTTTTCAAACGCTTTTTCAATTTCTAAAAAAGCATCATCATTATACCAATCATCCGAATTGATGATGCCAATTACATCTCCAGAGGCTAGTTGAATCCCTTTATTCATGGCGTCATACACCCCCCGATCAGATTCAGAAATTACCTTACTCATGTGTTCAGCATACTGATGAACAATGTCTAAGGTTTGATCTTGAGAAGCACCATCGATCACAATATACTCTAATTCCCAATTTCTCTGTTGATGAATAACACTGAGAATCGTTTTTTCGATGGTTTTCTCAGCATTATAGACGGGTGTAATGATAGATAGTTTCATGGGCAAGCTTGAGAGAATAATGGGTGTTTCGTGAGTCAACTTGAGATCGTAGCTGGGACAGCTTTATAGCTCTGCGATCGCCTGTTTAATATCTACTAAAAATTGCTCTCGTCGCGCCTTAAACCAATCAAATGCCTCTTGTGAAGCAGATATACTAACCGGCATCTTTACGGCTGAGATCAAATGAGTAGCAAAATCTTTGGGATGCTCGGCAACTTGCACCGTGGAAGGGGGGTCACTAATGCCTCGCAGAGCAATAGGGGTAGCAACAATTTGTGAACCAGAAGCGATCGCATCTAACGTTTTAATTTGAATGCCGCCACCACTGAGCGTTGGAATGACTACTACTCTAGACGTCGCCATAAACACTTGGGCATCTGGCACAAACCCGCGATATTCAACATTAGGATATTGACCAACTAGCCAATCTGCACCCCTCCCAGCAATATGAATCGACCATTCTAATGGCAAGAGAGGATAGACGTGACTAAAAAACCATTCCAATCCTTCTTGATTAGGCTTCCATGCCCAACTCCCAATCATGCCAACATCAACTTGTTTATCAATACATTGATGCTTAACCTGTTTTATCCCAGGAGGTAGAGCAAACGCTTTTACATTCCCTACTTGCTTTAACTGATTAAAATAGTTCGCATCATGCAAGGTAAGCGCCCAAACTTCTCTAGCTTGAGCCGCAATTCCATCTTCCAATTTTTTGATCAGAACAGCTTCCCGTTGATAAATCCATCGAGTAACTAAATGACGAGTATTTTTAAAGCTACTCCAATAGATCTCATGCTCAATATTATGAGAAATCGTAACTAAATGCTTTTTATCTTTGACCAAAGGCTCTAGCCAGCCGAGTTGAGGATGATCGATAAAAACGACATGGTATGGATGACGATCAAGTAAATCTTTGACTGTTTTAATATAGGCTCTTGAATAATATTTGCCAGCGGAATAAGGTAACCCCAATAAAAAGCTTAGACCTAACCAAAGAACAACATAAAACTTAGCTCTTTTGGTTTCAATATACCGTTGATCGATCACAATTTCATTAGAAGTCGCTTCAAATACATCATCTCGACGCATATAACCGACAACATCAACCTCATACCCCAGATAAGTTAACGCATCAATAAAACATTGCGAAGCAACTTCACTTCCCATCCGTAACTTTCTGGGAAGAATTGTCGTGAGAAACAAAATTTTTTTCTGATCGTCCGGCTTTAAGCTATCCATAGCTCTTCATTATTTTTGAAGGGTCTACTTTCCAATTCATCAAGGACTGGATGTGTATCGTTCATAATTCAACTGCTTCATAATGGCTGATAAGCGAGTTTCGATAAACTGAGCCTCTGATTCATCGATAAAATCTTGCCATTTTTTGGTACTACTCTTAATTGATCCAAATAGATTCGGATCAGCACCCCAATCTGTTTTTTTTGGTTTAGTTTCAGCAATACAGCTTTCCTCATAAACTTCATTCAAAAAAGTGAGGATTTGCTGGGTAACAGCTTGAGTATTCCTCGTAAAATCTTCATAGCGAACTAGCATAAACGACTCAGGATGAGTACTCCATTCATTGAGCGCAAGTTGTGTAGAACTCGCATACTTTCTGCAAAACTGTTGTGGCGAAATCTCTAGCCATTTCAAGCTGCGCTTATCCATACCCGATTGGATCGAATCTTGTAATCGTCGTCGATAAGAACTAAACACATCAATAGGGTGGCGAGGCATGAAAAGAAGTTTGGCATCAGGAAACGTCTCTTTTATTTCGGGTAATCGAGAAATGTGTTGAGGCGTTTTCTCTAAGATCCTTTTTACACCCCGTGACTGTTTCGCGTAGTAAAGAAAAGCTCTAACTAAAATGTCATTTTTTGTTGTTTTCCATAAAAGCGCTCTTAAAGAAGGAGTCAGAAAAGCAAGACTGGGAATCGCTTTCTGTAGTAACTCCTTACCCAATAAGAGCTGTTGGTACGTGAGAATTGGTTGGATCAGGTCTAAAAATTGCTGATACTGGTATGGGTCGCTGAGGAGATACGCAAAGGCATCAGAACCCTCACCTGCATAAATGGAATAAGGGGCTTTGAAAATATTGGATTCTGTTAACTCTACCCCCAATGAATTTGTACAGTTTTGCGGCTGAAAACTGGAATGATTTTGCAGGGTTCGATATAAAATGCTAGTTCCACTGCGGGGCGCACCCACAATAAATACAGGGGACTCCTGTTTCATCGCCACTGAAAGTTCTGAGAGTACAATATCCATAAATCCTATGTAAAAAGACGAAGATTCAAAGGCTAAACTAAGACAATCAGTTATGTGACCAGTTCCGTCATCAATGCCTTAACTTTTCGACCTGCTACAGTCCAATTAAGGCGCGACTGATATTCATGAAACGACGAGAGAGCTAACTCTTTATACTGAGAATAATTGGAGAAAAGGTTACTAATATAGGCACAGTATGCTTCGATAGAAGCCGTTTGCGAGAAAGTCTTACCATTAACCCCATCTCTAATAACAGTCGGGATTCCGCCAACATTGGTCGCTAAACAAGGAACCCCAAAAGAATTTGCTTCGCAAAAAACAACAGGTGTGCAATCAGCCAGTGAAGGTAAGATCAAAAAATGGGCTTCAGAAAATAAGCGATTGATATCTTGCAACCCTGTCTCTGATGATTTACTAATAAACCCTAATGAATCGACAAAATTGGGAAGAGAGTGCGTAGCAGGAGGTTGGCATCCGACAATAGTTAATCTTGTGTTTAAGCCTTGTCTATTTAATTCTTTCGTCACTTCAAGAGCCATATCTCCCCCCTTGCGCAGCCAGTCAACGGCTAAAAATAACAAGTTGCAAACCGTTGACGATTTAGCCTCTACCAATGCTTTGATATCGTCTAAATTTCTATTGCAAGTAACATTCGCTCCGAAAGGAACCACTTTTACTTTAGAGGGGTCAACCTGGTATGTTTCGATTGCTGTTTGGGCAGCCCAGTCAGATGAATATATTGCCAAGTCACTTTTTTCCAGAGCTAGTTTTTCCATTTCATGACCAGCCTCAATGGTTTCCTGACACAGATTGAAAAACTTAGGATAAAAGTTTAATAATCCAGAGAAAGTTGCATCAGTCCAAAAAACAACGGGCTGGCGACAATCAAGATAGGCAATGGGAACAGTACTTGGACTGAACACCAGATCCGCATGAATTTTCGATAGTTTAGTATCAATCTGTTTAGAAAAATGTTTGAGGATCGATGGTTCTCTATTTCGTAAGTACTGTTTTTTTAACAGATTGGAATAAAGAAACTGTTTACCTTTAAACAGTAAAACGTTTTTTTCATCTAGAGGTCCCAGAGATTCAAGGGTAATATCTTGCTGCTGAATGGCTTGGGCAATGTAATACACTAAGCCAGAAAAATTTCTGATATCGTTTGCCTCATACTGGGTTGCATACGCGACTTTCATATGGCTTCCTCATCAATTACGGTGCAAGTTTGAGATAATGTAGTGCAACATTGATTAAACGCTTGCTCACCCTTCTCAAGAAATTCTGAAGGAATAATCACATTTGATTTTTTACGATCTCTAATAATTTCACCGGACTTAATAAACTCTGAAACATCACCCCTTCCATACATCCCGGTTACGGATGAGACTTGATAGGAAGCTGGAATAGGACATTTCAGATGGAGAAATTCCTGTAACGCTTTGAGCGTCAACTCTGTTTGACTAATCAGTTGTTCATTAGTAATAAATAGACTAACCTGCTTATTACTAATCATTTCTGCATATCTTTCCAGTTTTGGAAGACGATTTAAATAATGTTGCAAAACTTTCTCATCACTTACACTCGAAAAACTGGGATCTATTTTTTTCAACCCCAAAAGACTTTTTAGGGCACCTTTAGGCTCTCTAATTAAAAATATAAACTTATCAATCTCTCCAGACAAAAGCATCTGTTCGTCAGGCAAGCAGTAATCATGACAAAGCTTATCTATGACATATTTCTCAGTCATCCTAAATTTATGAAGATAGCGATGAGATCTGAAAATTAAATTTTTGAAGTCTTCAGTTGAATGATATTTAATTTTAAATTCGCCTGCTGAAACGATTTCAGGATTTGAGTTTAATAGATTAGATAATAGTGTAGACCCCGATCGCATGTGACAAAGGACAAACACAAATTTATGAGGCTCTGCTCGTGTATTGATGAGAATACTGTAATAATTATTGAGTAAATTTAAGGCAAAATGTTTGATGACTTTCATTACTTTTGTCTTGCAGGATCAATTAACTGTAATAGCTAGCGACTGTTTAAGTGTTAATAGCTGACTTCCTTAGATGCCTCCAATAGGTTCTGATTTTCAGCATTTACCTCCAATTTTTTTCGGGCATACTCTCTTTTAATTCGATTACTCCAAACGATGGTTGACAAAGACATTGATACATATAAAGCCCAAATTGTTCCACCACCAAGAAAGGTTCTAACATCACTCAGATTAGCTAAAAAATAAACGATTAAATAATGAAGCATCCAGAAAGACTCAGTGCTTTTGGTCGAATTTATTAACCCAATGACCCTAAAAAGCACGATTGCAAAGCTGAGTAGACAAAGAAACAATCCTACAAACCCGAGCTGCAAAAATATATCGATAAGACCGTTATGAGCATGGAATCTTGTACCCTTTGTAACCTTCGTTGCTGCCCAGGTATTTTGAATAACGTAGAGTGCTTCGTCAGACGTCCAAAATCCTGCATACCCGTAACCAAACCAGGGTCTTTCTAATCCTTTCTCAATGGCTAAAGTCCATACGGGTAAACGTCCATTGAACTCCATATTTTTCCCCAGTACATCGACAACGATCGTTTCTAAATTGCCTAATACCAGTACAAGGATGCTACTGAATAATAAAAATGCAGCAATAAACAAAGAAACTTGGAGTTTATAGTGTTGCTTAATAAATTTGGAAAAAGGGAGTAGTGAAAATGAAATTAGTAAAAGGATTAATGCTGATTTACTATCAGATAATATGATTAAAATAATAGTGAATAACACACCAGCTATAGCTATCCAGCGATGCTTACGACTTTCAAAGGCAATATGTAAAAGTGTGATACATCCGATCAGCATGAAACGACCAAAGTACTGCTTGTGAGAATAGATGCCTTCCCATGCAGGTTCTCCGCCAGGATAGGAAATGCCATAAGACGGAATTGCTAATGTGATGACAAAGCAAATGACTGCTGATATACTCAACACCCAAGCCAATAAATGCATTTGTTCTTTGATGGAATATCGTGTGGCTAGATATATTCCAAAAATAGAAGCTCGAATCAGTGGATCCACTTCGTCCAGGGTATAATTTGGAGCCGCAGACCAAGTATAAGAAACCAGACAAAGCGCAATTAAAACGAACAGTAAAATATCTCGTGTGCCAACATACGCTAGTCGTTTTAGTTGTCCCGATCGCACAATTAGTAAGACAATTAATCCATAGCCAAGATATTTGAAAATGCCCTGAATTGGATGAGGCAAAAGAGGCTCAGTGTAATACAAGAGCAGCAGAATCGTCATCCATATGTCAAACTTTTTTATCGGGCTTTTAATTGCTTGATCTGTCAATGTTTAATCTCCGATATTACAAGTTTTACGTATGGTAATTGAATAATTAATGAGGACAGGGTGCAGGGGTGCCACCCCGTCGGCTGTTATAGTTTTTTTGTAATCCTGCGTTAATCCCGTTAGTTTTCTAAAATTTCAGTAAAAAGTCTTGAATAACGTCTTGCTTGGATTTCTAAACTAAATTCCTGTTTTGCTTTTTCACGAGAGTAATAGGACAGTTTTTGGTATCTTTCCGTATTTTCAATCACCCAGATAATTCCTTGAGCTAAGTCTTCAATCTTAAAAGGTTGAGCTAGATACCCATTTTTTTCATGTTCAATCATATCGGGCAGTCCTCCGATATTGAAGGCAACACAGGGTGTACCACAGGCGATCGCTTCCATCACAGTGTTAGGCAGATTATCTTGCAGCGATGGGGCAACAAAAACATCAACTGCCGCATAGACAAGGGCTAAAGAAATATCATCATTTAATGTCCCTAAATAATGCACCTTCAAACCTACATCGGCATCTTGCTCTGGGCGGGACGCTCCAAAGACAACCAGTTCCAATTTATCTCGCCATCCAGACTGACTGAGCTGTTGTAACGCCTGCTGGAGTAAGTGGAATCCTTTCCTCTTATCACCCGTTGCATTTAGCGATCCGGAAAGAACCAATTGAACGTCTTGAGGCAAGCCTAAAACTTCTCGTGCTATTTGACGATTAATGGGTCGATACAGTGCCGTATCCAGGCTGTTGGGAATACACTCAATGCGTAAATCTTTAAATAGTGAACTCGAACGAGCACACTCCGCCATCCACGAACTGAGAGCGACGATAGTTAGATTTGCTGTCGCCCAAGCGTTTGATTTTCGTTTCCAGATCTGGCGCGATAGATCGCGGTCTTGTTGACTCCCCAGCTGAGGGCAAGCCCCACAGGATAAGGTGTAGCGATCGCACCCTTGATCGTAATGACATCCTCCTGTAAACGCCCACATATCATGCAAAGACCAGACAAGAGGGCACTTGAATTTTTTAAGATTTTCAAGGCGAATAAACCCCTGGTTGATCCAGTGCAGATTAATCAGATCGGGTTGCAATTTGGCGGCTTGAGACGCTACCGTATCTGGAAGCCACTGCACTGAAAACGTTGCTTTTTGCCGTTGAGGATACGCCTTGAGAGGAAGCATATCAAAGGCAACGCGGGTACGCGCAATACCTTCAGACAAACGAGTTTTAGGTGCAACCACGGCTACATCATCGCTGGCTTTTTCTTGAACAAGCATGTGTGAGGCTAAACCTATGCGCCTCAGCCCAGTATGCAAGCGGTAAGTGGCTCGTGCAGCTCCACCATTAATATCAGAATTGCTTAGAAGCAGAATGTTCATGACTATCTCGTTCAAATTGAGCGTGCTTCAAGTTAGTTATTCAAACTAACTGACCAAGATTTCTTGTTTTGATTGAGAAATAGCTCGAAGCTCTTGATAGAGACTTAATGCGTCTTGAACCTCTTTAGGATATAGCCGTTTAAGCTGTTCAACTCGTTCTGAGAACTCAGAACGAAACGCCTGTTTAGAGAAAATTTGCTCAAACGGAATAGGATGCAAATCTATTTCTAAATACTGCTTCAACGATTGAGTAACCTCTCCAGGATTTTGAATCAGATCATCAATTTCAAAGGCTAAGCTAACGGCAGATCGCTTCTGCCAAAAGCGCAGCAGTTGCTTGTTATATACTTTCCATGCGCGTAAACCAATAATTGGTTTTTGCACAATTTTTTCATCGGTTGCCCGCCTGACTAAAGAATCAACCACCGCTAATGGATGTCTGAACAAAAACAAGTATTTGGGATGTTCCAGTAAATCATCCCAAAAATCTAAAAATAGCGTTGTTCTGGGATCTTTCCACGCCCATTGCGATAAATCAGATCGATTTGCAATCAGTTCCAACGCTTTTTTTCGATCTCGCTGATTACCACGTACAGGTAACCAGAATTCATGTGTTGGAAAGCTATAAATTCGCTTTCTAGCCAAGATTGCCTTATGGAAGTTTAAGAAATCTTGATCTTCATGATGACCATCAAAGGCACTGACAGCGTTAGACAGCGCTGAATTGTGTAAACTGTATCCGACATTCAAGCCACATTCATGTAGATAGTGAGCCATTAGCGATGTCCCACTTCGATGCATTCCAGTAATGATCAAAATTCGTGCTGTCATACAATCGATCCCTCAGTAGCTAAACTTGGTTGTGTTGATAATTTGATCGCTGTTCTAACCCCCTGAAAATGATCTTTTTCAGATGTCGAAGAAACCGTCTCGCTGATTTTCGATTGGCAAACATTTTTTGATAGAACATCTGAGCATAGTCTCGATCCGATATCACATTAGTCTGGGGTTCTTCTAACGGAAAATTGATCGGACGGATAGCCAGATTGGATACTTCACTTTTACTATTCGTTGTGTGAGAGGAGTCTTTCCCAAACCCAATGTTTGAGATTAGATTAACCGCTGGAATAACGGATAAACCAGAATGCATCCAGCGAGTAAATAGCCAACGAATTGCCCAGGTATCCATTTCATCAGCATAGGCAGAATTAAAAATTTCGTTCCAAGTTTTATAGTGCTGGCGATCGCCAACCACCTGCTTAACTTTTTCTTTCCCTTCAGGTTGAGTCCAAAGCTTCATTTCAATGTCATAGTGTTGCCATGCTCGCCGCCAGGTAGCCCATCCCCAACAGGTACTGTAATGGGAAAAGCAATAGCTTTGCTGACCAGATTTCCACTCATTTAGAATATTGGTTCCACAGATCATCATGACTGGATCAACAGTTCTATATTTCTCCAACACCTCTTCGCAAAATCTAAAAAAGGTAGGATGAGGTAAACAATCATCTTCAAGAATAATGGCTTCTTCAACCAGGCTAAAAGCCCAAGTTAACCCACTTGAAATCCGATGTTTACAGCCCATATTGGTATCCGCATAGTTTTTGAAAACCTCGCATTCCCAATCTACCTGCTCAATAATGTCACGCACCGCCGCACAACTTTCGGCTTCACCTGGTTTCTGTGGACGAGCTGCATCTGCGATGAGTAGCAACTTAGGCGGTTTCATCTGACGAATTACTTCAAACACTTTTGCGGTAGTGTCAGGTCGTTTAAAAACGATAAATATAACGGGAGTTTTGAGTTGCCAATTAGTCATTTTTAGATCTCAGAACTAGAGTGAAAGCATTTTTTCTAATAGCTGAAGTATTATGGTTATTTCAAGCACCCTTGGTACAGCTTGAACGTTTCTTGAGCCACAAAGTTCCAGCTCCATCGCTTGGCTACTTCAAAGTTGTATTGCCCCATTTGTAATAATTCCTGTTTCTTTTCGATTGCACATTTCATAGCTTGTAGCAAACTATGGTCTGAATCTGAATCGTAAAGAAAAGCTCCAGATTCATCTAACATATCCCTGAAAAACCCTACATTGGGAGCAATACAGACCCTTTTAAATGACATTGCTAAGATAGCGATACCAGACGTTGTAAAAACTCGATAGGGTACCAACACACAATCTGACGCATTCATATAAAGCTGAACATCAGCATCATCAATTCGCTCAGATATAAATTGAATATTCTGATGACCCTGGATTTTTTCTTCGATCAGTTCTTGCAAGCCATTTTCTTTAGGCTGACCCGCAATAATCAGTGTTACATCTCGTTGATCTAATTTCTTAAATAGATCAATTGCTTCTAAAAATCCTTTGTATTTATATATGCTGCCAAACAACAAAAAAGTTGTATCTTCAGGTGCAATTTTAAGTTGATTTCTGGCATCTAAAGGTTTGATTTGATTTTGATAAGAGTCTATATAGTTGCCGTGAGGTATAACAAAAACTTTGGGTTTCCCTTCTACTTTAAATGCGTGAGAAATTTCATGCTTTGTAGAATCGCAATGTACAATAAATCCATCAATGAAGTAGCCTAATAGTTTTGTATAGTTTGGAGGAATATCTAATTTGCCATTGCCGATTTTATCGGACCATTCATGAACCGTCCAAACCGTTTGAATACCTGCCAGTTTTAATAAAAAAACCTGAGTAATAAATATGAGTAGTTTAAGGAATTGCGCTAAATCAGTTTTTGCACGAAAAAATGGATGTAAGGTATGAAGGTGTAAAACACCTCGTTTCCACACGCCAACAGATTGAATAACAGTAGGTAAAAATAGCGTTCTCCAACGATATTCCTCAGCTTCAACACCTTGACTTTTCAAGTGCTCTGCCAAAATTTTCTTGTAAGGGTTCGCCAACCATTCAGACAGAAAAATTACTTTCATGACGTCCACTATTATTTCAGCTGACTAACTCAGAACTCCAACATTTTGCGGCACATAGTTTTGCCCAGGGGCAATGATCTGCCGATAACACGTTAGATGCTGATCAAAAACATTAAAAATCGATAGTTTTTCTTGAAGTCGTTGGATTGCAAATTCTTCAGGTTGCCGTTTTTGTGATAAAAGTTGCTGGATTTTTTCAGCTAAAACTGTTGGTGTATAGGGATGAAAAATTTCAATTGCATGTGCTTCAAGGCGGTTATATTCGCTAATCTGAGGCAAATTCGATGCCAGAATCGGACAGCCAACAGAAATCCAGGTTGAGAGAGAACCTGATGCTGAAAATCTTGAAAACGGACAAATTGCTAAATCCGTTGCTAGTAGATAAAGCTCTAATTCTGCTTCACTTAGATAGCCTGTAATTTTTAGGCGATCGCCTACCCCTTGACGTTGAGCATATTCCACAAGTTCGTTGACAAACGTATCGTAGGTGCTAGAGCTAGAACCCCCAGCAAAGATAACTTTTACGTTTTGAGGTAAATGGGGCAAAGCTTCGACTAAAATTTGATGACCTTTAGGAGGATAGATAAATCCAAGCAACGTCACAACCTGTACGTTTTCTAATGCCAGTAACTGGCGTGCTTCACGAGGGCTAGTTGAAATCGAACGCGTTTCGACAAAGTGAGGAATAACTCTTAATTGATGTGGATCAATGCGATCGCTTAAGCGATTAGCTTCCGCTTCCGTGCAGACCAAAACTAAGCTCGCCTGTTTTCTAATTTCACGTAAGGCGATCGCATCTGCACCCCACAAATCTTCGACCAGATTTTGAAAAAATTTTATCCCTCTTGTCACAAGTGAACGTTTCGGTGTTGCGGTTGGAACAAGAACACTGTCCTCTGTCGTGTAGTTCTTGGCTAAAGCTTGAGGCTCCGACTGCTCTACCTTATTGCTTTTACTCGATAGGGTAGCAGATGGGCGTTTGGGTAAAATAAACTTGAGGATCTTGGTAAAACGGGAAGGGGAATAAAAAACATCGTGGAGCGTTACCACCAGTGGAGATGAGCAATGACGCATAAACATGCGTAAGTAGTCCAGTTGTAACCGACCGCCACCCCAGCTTAATTTATTGAACTTGTTGAACTGAAAGTGAATCACGTCTGCGTCAGAGAGTTGACGTGCCGCCTGCATCAACATCTGCTGATTTAAAGCTTTGTCGTCGGTTAAAGTGACATGCGCCTCAATAACAACTAATTCGGAGCGTTTTTGCGCTTCATCTGCCAGTAAACGTCCATACCGGCAAACACCATGTTCAGGTGGGCCCATATGGAGATATCCGACTTTTAGGCTGGTTTTCTGCTCAAGCATCGTGGGTAGAGAGAAATGGGTCTTCACGGTCAACCGATACCATAGTCATCAGACTGTGTTACTTCAATTTTGTTCACGCCACATCTATGGAGGGGCATCGTACGAGCATCGCGTACATGCAAGTATTAGGTGTCAGGCATCATGGAGAACGGCAATATCTTTAGACCACTTCTGAATTAGGCTCTGGCGTTCTTGATCTGTATAAAAATGCTGTGCCAGCTTTGATGCATAAATCTTTTCGCAAGCAGCTCTAGGAACGACAAGATGTTCTTTCACATATTGGTAGGCAGCAGAATACTTCTTATCTATCCCAACATTTTCTGAGAGTAATTGAACAGGGCGATCGCAACCTAAAAATTGAGTTAAAGCTTCACTCCCACAGTGGTTTAAATCTTCGAGTCGGATAATTAGGACATCTGCATGATCATGATGAATAATGCCATATCCACGATTGAGCCGAAACGGATATTGGTAAATATCGATGTCGAAGACTGTTTTTAATTCTTGGTTAAACCACTGACAAACATAGCTGGAATTTTCATCGAAGTTCTCAAATTTGTGAAGCAATACAGCAATTGCATCCTCTAATTTGACATGACCATTTTCATCAATTAAATCCGCTTGCCGCTTTTCCATATTTTGGAATAAAGCTGAGACCATGACAGCAATTGGCTCACGTATCAGGGTAATAATTTTCCAATCAATCCCTTGAACTCCGCCATACCTATCGATTTTTTGACGGAGCGTTTTACTTAGCTTAATATCATCTGAAAGCTCCGGATTGCGGAAGGTTTTGTGAGTCGCTTCTGCCTCTTGAATACCCTCGTGAGAGAGTCGATGAATTTGATAAATCGGTTTTCTTAACTTGAGCGGCTTTAAAGATGTTGCTACGGTAGAAGATCCTACTTTTCCCATCTGATAAATCAGGATAGGAGGCGTTTTCCTGAAATCACGAATATGAACGTTCCATCTTCGCAACATATGTTTGATCTTTTGCTCCCTTTTAGAAAAAGGAACGAATGTTCTGAATAGTTTTTTGATCATCATGACTTTCTCCAGGTATTGACGTGGTGACGAATACGTCTTGAAATATGTTGAATGCGTCGCTGTATCGCCAAGGATGTTGCTTTAGCCGGAAGGGTGATAGATGGGGTATCGGTAGAATAGTGAAAGTGCCGCATTTCAAACCAGGTCACTGCTTCAATTGCCGCAACATCGGCGGCTGAAAGATCTGTTTTCCAGCGATGTAATGAGGTGTGACTGACTGGATGAATGGCATTAGCTTTCCAGGGTTCTCGTGTCACATTAACTCGCTGAGAATGGTGTTGGTAATACGCCAACATTGCAGGCGTAAATTCTAAATTTAAGAACGTACAGAGCGATCGCAAATGAGCTTCAGGTTCTAAAACCAACTGTTCATAGTGCAGCGTCAATAAAGCAGAGTGCACTGATATTGGGCTGTACCGTGCCGCAGACACGTAATATCGCCACATTTCAGCGTCTCCAGCAATACTGCCTGTAGACCAGGGAACGGTGCGCCAGGAATTAACAACGGCTCTGGGATCACGCACAATATGTACAAACCGGGCATCCGGAAAAAACTGCTGGAGGGTAGTCAGATGTAATACATGGTTGGGTGTTTTTTCGCCAACAATACTAACTCCTTGCTTATGCGCAAATTGCTCCAGTAGCAAATGAAATAAGTTAGGAAATGTCCTCTCTTGCTGCCAAGCCCGTTCAGAAAAATGTTGTGGATCTAAGCCCATTTCATTAAATTCCGGCAGAGCAATCAAGTCAGCCAGTAACCGCCGATAATTTTCATCCTTGGCTAAATCCAGGTAGCGATCGCGTCGTAGCCAAAAAAGCCGGATAAAGTGAGTTTCAGGGGCGATCGCTACAGATGGATGTGCATCTAACATTTGCTGGAGTAACGTTGTTCCAGAACGAGGACAGCCAACCAAAAAAATCGGAGCTTCGATATGTGCTGGCATAATTTCATTGACGGCTTGAACGTGGATCAAATGACTGACACAGTTTGATCAATTAAAGTATTGAGGAATATCTATTTCAGAAGTTTCCTAAATTACTGATTTTACAAAGTAGGTTCATAACCCAGCTCTAACAAGAATTCTTCAGCCAAGGATTTTGTTCGGTGTCGTTGAAACCAATTTAATTGAGTTTTCCATCGATAGAGCGATTGAGTATCAACAGATTGACGATTGTAAAATGATTGAACACCTTCTCCTTTTTGATCAACAACATCATGGGCTGCTTTGTGTGGCGTTAAAACTTGATCACTCCATTCAATCTCAAGGAAACTAAAAATCCTTTTCATTTCTTCTCTAGGTGAACGAACCAAATCTTCGTATTTAACTGGAAGATAAGTAATATTTAAACTTTGGACATCGTCTTGAAACTTCTTTATCCAGGACGACCACCGAGTTAGGGCATTAATATAGTTATTCTTGACATATTTAGACTGAAGATTGATGGTTTTCCACTGACCTGCTTTAGTTGATAAAGCGACGTCACGACCATCTCGAAAAATATGGATAAACTTGGCATCAGGGAAAAGTTTATACAAAAAGGGAACAGAAATGATATTTTCTGGTGTTTTGTCTGCCCAATAAAATTTACCTTGACTGTGTGCAGAAGTGGACATCACTTCATTAATACTTGAAGCAACTGTTTTATAAATTAGTTCTTCCTCAATGCCTGTAAATCCATTGACTGGACCCCATTTATGATGAACAAGAAATTTAGTTAGGTTTTGAAAATTGATTTGATTTCCAACACCACGACCGGCAAGCCAGGGAGTTTCTGGTCCACACATTATTTGAGGATGAGAATCTATCATCATTCTCAACAGAGTAGTACCCGATCTAGGCACACCTATCAGAAAAATTGGTGCTGGTTTTGGTTGATTATTCATGGTTAAAACCTATCCTACTTACAATCTTCGAAAAATGATTTTGATAGTATGCTCTACATTCTTCAGCGCTAAACATGAGATTGGATAGCTCGTCTTGAATTGTTTGATACTAACTTTTCATTTCTTTAGAACGACTTCTTGATAGCTCCCTGACTTGGTTAAATGTCCCTTTTCTAAGAAATAAACGCAATCACAATGTTCGATGGTTGATAGTCGATGCGCGATGATAATGAGGGTTTTAGTACCTGCCAATGCTCGAATTGAATCACTGACTAAAACCTCAGTTTCAGTATCTAAAGCAGAGGTTGCTTCATCCAGCACTAATATTTCTCTACCGTGATAGATGGCTCTAGCAATGCCAATACGTTGCCGTTGTCCGCCCGATAATCGTACGCCCCGTTCTCCAACGCCTGTTTTGATTCCGTCTGGCAGCTCTTGAATCAAATCGGTCAGTTGAGCAGACTGAATTGCTAATTCAAGCCGCTTGGAATCGATTAAACGGTCAGGCACGCCGAATGCAATATTTCTCTCGATGGTGTCATCAATTAAGAAAATTGATTGAGGAATATAGCCGATTAAGTTCTGCCACGAACGCAGGTCGTTATAAACTGAAATGCCATCGACCTGAATATCACCATTTTGAGGTAAAAGCAGTCCCAAAATGACATCGACAAGCGTTGTTTTACCCGCTCCAGATTTACCAATTAAGGCTATGGACTGTCCTTTTTTAATGGTTAGTGAGATATCTTGGATTGCGTTTTCAGTAATGCCTGGATAGTGGTAACTGACATTCATCAGTTGAATTTGATCTGTGAAGTCTAGGGCAGATTCATTTAAGGAGGAATCTTCTGCTAAAGCATGATTTTTACGCGGTTTTGATGATGCGATCGCTCCATTCAAACCATGTTTTTCAAGTTCCTTCAAATCAAAGTAGAGCATGTCTAAGGTGTAGCTCGCATTTTGCATCTGCCCAAGCGATTGCATAAATTGACTGGCAGAAGGAATAAGACGAATAGCAGAGATAGCAAAGACCCCTAACACCGCATTGAGATCCTGTATATTTCGTTGAAATGATACCTGGTAAATTGAGACAAAAGAAACAATAAAGATAACTAACACTGTTTCAATTAAAATGCGCGGTAGAAGCTGAGAGCTTTGAAATAAGGTAGCTGCCCTTGAAAATTTTGCCCCCTGTAGCTCCATTTGTCTTTCAAAGTAAGATTCACAGCCAATCACTCGCGTTTCTTTAATGCCCCCCAATCCATGATTCAAAACTCGAATCATTTCTTGTTGAGCTTTGGATTTGACTCTGCCCCAACGACTAAATTTCTTCTTGAGTAAGCTGAATACAAAGAAGATAGGAAGTAAAACGCCTAAAATCATAGCTAAAAGGATTAAATCCGTTTGAGCTAGAAGCACTAATAAGGAAAAAACAATGATCAGGCTGGCGATCGCATTGAGTAATTGCAGTAAACAAGCCTGGGTAAATTGATTCGTTTCAATAATCGTATTTTTGATCAGGCTAGCCGTATTACGACTGAGATGAAAAGTATAGGGAACGGTCAGATAAGCATTGAGTAATTTAGCAATGAGTTCTTCTTTTTGAGTAAAGCTGAACTTAAATATATAAGAGCGGGCTAGAAAGTATAGGATAGATTTAATGCAAAATATGATGGCGATCGCCAAACCTAATATTGGAATAAATTGATTACTTTCCTGCAATCCTAAACGCTGATAAAGCCAATCTAAAGGCTGAAATTTATGGATTAACTCTGGCTCAGATGCAAATTTAATAAAAGGACCAATTAAACCAATACCCAGAGCCTCCAAGACCGACGTAAACGAAAAAATTAGCAACAAAAATAGTAGCTTTCGTTTAGCTCCGGTCAATACATACAAGACTTTAGAAAGATACTTAATCATGAGGTTCGCACCATCCAGAGAGAGGTTGAGTAAAATACCAACGGAACGAGTTTTTTGAGCTGGGCAGATGCCCAACTCAAAAAACTGATGAGTCCTATGCCGTTTTTAGCACCGGGGACATAGGCAGATAGCCTAACTGCTCTAGAGTGCTCAGCACTTTTCCAACGCTTTGTTCCAGCGTTTCTTCATGGGTTTTGCATTCAATCTCTGGATGAACGGGTGGTTCATAGGGATCGTCAATTCCTGTGAATTGTTTGATTTCTCCAGCCCTGGCTCGCTTGTACAAGCCTTTAACATCCCGTTGCTCGCAGATGTCTAGAGGCGCACTGACGTATACCTCGACAAAGTTTCCAATGTCCTGCCGGACTTCTTCTCTGATTGTGCGATAAGGAGAAATAGCCGACACCAGTACAATGACCCCATTGCGAGTAAGCAACTTAGCCACAAATCCAATTCGCCGAATATTCTCGTCTCGATCGGCTTTACTAAACCCCAAACCCTTCGTTAAATTTTCGCGAATAATATCGCCATCTAACACTTCCAAACCCAGTTCTCGATTACGCAGTTCTTGCTCAACAGCCTGACAAATTGTTGTCTTTCCGGCTCCACTTAAACCCGTAAACCATACCGTAACGCCACATTGTTTCATGATGTATTAACCTCAAATATTTCTGAGTGAACTCTACTCAAAAAAATCCATTGATATTGACAAAGTCTGGATGCAACCTTTGAGGTATGAACTATTGCTTTATTCGGAATACTCCTTGAAATCCCGGAAAGTTTTGATTCACTTTTTCAGGTTTTAGTTGTTTGATCAAAGTTATTCCGAACACCTAGATAAACACGTTCAGAAGATTTCAAAAGTTCCACAAATCAACTAAAAATGTAGAAGTGTGCTTCATGAACAAAAGATCTCTCGTGAGGATGATTTTTCTAAATACAGTGTGTGCAAATAGTTAGGTTGAATTAAAGTGGCAAACCCTAAATATAAGGATATAGCGATTTTCAAGGGCATAACGTATACGGTGTTATGAGAGTGTCTCGCGGAGCGCAGTTCTCACATGGCAGTCCTAAAAAAGTAATGATTTTGTGTTGCGCGTGCGTCACCTGCGTAACACAAAATCATTACAAGTAAAGCAGTAACCCAGTATGGCGCTGTGCGGGTTGATTCAGAAACGGTGTTGTGGGATACTTCTTGCCTCACAACACCGTTTCTGCACTTAAGAACTTGCACACGGCTCTAAGCAGTAAACTCAAGCACATCATTATCAACCCAGAAAACTAAAAGAAACCCCAACCGTCTCTGAATGGACGGTTGGGGTTTCTTTTGACTTCTTTGAAAGAGGCTATATTTTGCTCTCAATTAAAAGCAGGTTATCGCATTTTTATAGTTCCTCAGCTTGCCAATCATAAGCCGTAGAAAAAAACAATTAACAGCGGAGTAACAACTGTCAGTACTAAATTAAGGGGTGCTCCAACTCGGAAAAAGTCTAAAAATCGGTAGCCACCAGGACCATAAACCATAGTGTTTGTTTGATAACCGATGGGGGTCATAAAACTATTTGAAGCGGCAAAGGTTACCGCCATAATAAAGGCAAATGGATTGAGTCCCAGTGTCACTGCTACTTTTGCAGCGATGGGTAACAGCAAAACTACTGAGGCACTGTTAGAGAGAATTTCAGTAATTAATGAGGTAATGATGTAAAAGAATAAGATCATCCAGTAACCAGATAATCCACTTCCCACCGAGACTAAAGAGGTTGATAGCCATTCATTCGCACCAGAATTTTCCATGGCAATCCCCAGTGGAATCAGACCGGCAAGCAGAAAAATAATATCCCATCGCACTGAATCATATAATTCACCAGGTTTTAGACAACCTGTCACAATCATCAACAAAACACCGACCAGTGCACTCACCAAAATCGGTAGCCATTCAAACGCAGAGACGATAATGACGCCTAACACAATGGCAAATGCAATCGGTGCCTTATCTCGTCGCAGTGTCTCAATATCCCGTTGCTCCATGACGAGCAAATCTTGACTGGTTTGAAGACCTAAAAAGCTTTCTTTGGGACCCTGTACCAAGAGCAAATCGCCAAACTGCAAAGGAATCTTACCCAGTCGTTCTCTTACTAATTCTTCACCCCGACGAATTGCTAGAACGGTTGCATTGTATCGTTGCCGAAAGCGAAGCTCTTTGAGCGTTGAGCCGGTTAAGTTAGAGTTAGATAAAATCAAAACTTCAGCTACGGTATCTTCACCCGAACTGAGTGAGTCGGCTAGAGCCGAGCCAAATTGCACATCCGGCAAAATCTCAATTTCTCGCTCATCTTTAATTTTTAGCAGTTCTTCGCGTCCACCCCGAACTAATAAAATATCCCCTGCTTGCAGCACTTTATCGGCTAACGGTTGGGGGAAATGCACATCATTGCGAATCAGTTCAAGGACGTCAATATCAAACTTTCGTTGTAATTGGGTTGAACGGAGCGATTGCCCAATCAATTTTGCGCCAGGTGTGATCACAATTTCACTAACGTAATCTTTCAAACCATAGGCTTGACTGACGCCATCATTGATCAAACCTTTGCGATCGGGAAGCAATCGAGGTGCTACAAAGGTCAGATACACTAGCCCGATGACGAATGTACTCAATCCTAAGGCGGTAAATTCAAAAAGGCTGAATCCCCCATATCCCAAGTTTTTAGATAGACCGCTAGCGAGGACGTTGGTGGAAGTACCAATCGTTGTAATCATTCCCCCTAAAACCGTCACAAAAGATAGAGGCATGAGTAATTTTGAAGCCGATATTCCACGTTTTCGGCACCAATCTTCTACGATGGGCATAAACACCGCAACAACAGCAGTGTTATTGATAAAGGCAGTAATAGGACCAACAATTACTCCTAGTGCAAAAATCTGCTGAGATACATTTTTACCGCCCCATCGCTGTAATAATTCACTCATCATTTGAACGGCTCCAGTGCGGTCAATTCCGGCACTGAGTACGAACATCGCTAAGACAGTGATGGTGGCTTCATTGCTAAAACCAGAAATGCCTTCTTGAGGAGAGACCACGCCTAATAACATCAGCATGATCATGACGGCGATCGCTGTAATGTCAGCAGGAACAAGTTCGGCAACAAATAAAATAAGTGCGACTACAACAATGCCTAGAGTGATAAAAATTGACGGCATACCGAAGCAACCCTAGAGAGTTTTAAGTAAACACTGAACAACGTCTAACGATTTTTGGGTAATTTCTAACAGTTCTGCTAAATATTAGCCACAATCTACGGAAGGAAACTGTACTTTGACTCAGTCTTCATTATTTTTTCATACAGAGTCAAAACTGACACTCAATTCGTAAATTTTGGATAAATATCTACGATAAAATCCTAGATTTTCCAGTTATATCTACGTAAACCTTAGGTTTTGTATGTATTTAATTGTACTTTTCACCAATACTGGATCACGCAAAATCATCCTTGAGGGGGTTGAAAAATACTTGTTGAACAACAGATAAGGTGATGTAGAGTAGAATCTCCACTAAAAAACTGGGATTTCGATCGCAATTCTCTACTCTGACCGATTAATTCGCTGATCCCGACCCAGACCTTAGCTAAAGATCATGAATTTAATAACCCGTAAATCGTAAATATGTGTGGAAGCGCGGCTCCGCCGCGCTTCCACACATATATCTTCTGGGGTTTATAGCAATTCTCCCTGGGTGAAGTACATGTTATTAAGTGGGAGCCTCGCTGCGCGAGGCTCCCACTTAGGATCACAATTAATTAAAACCCGGACGTTTATTTTTGTCAGCGCGGCGTCGCCGCGCTGACAAAAATGAATCTTCGGTTTGATTAAATCCACGATCCTTAATAAACACAACCCATCCAGTGCTGTCTCAACATTCAAACGCAAAATGAGAAGAAGGACTTTAAACTTTGGAGATTTCGAAGACCTCCAGAGAGCGCCATCAGAAATCGCTACCCTAGTGTTGCAAACACGAAATTTTGCAACATGGGGGTTTGGGGGCTGCGCCCCCAAGAGGGGGTTTTACCCCCTCCATCCCCTCTAAAACTTTTAAGTTGGTGTACTAGTTTCCTAGATTGCCAATCCGATCGAAGATGCCTAGTAAAGACCCCAACGGTCCTAAAGCACGACCTAAGACTCTAAAAAATGAGCTGTCTCCGCGTTCTGGCACAATGACAACATCACCTTCTTGTACCTGAACGGCATCATTTAAGTCCCTGAGATCGAGCTGTTGGTTAGAAATCGTGCCGTCTTCGTTGAGACGAATCAGTTCAACCCGACTGAGCCTGGCGTCTTCAGTGGGTCCCCCTGCGATCGCCACGGCACTCGAAATAGAGCTATCTGGCGAAACCTGCACCTCACCCGGACGAGTTACCTGACCCACAACCCGAACACGAATGGTTTGGGGTGCCAGACTGGACCGGGCGAGTAAGCGCCGATCAAAGTCTTCGCCCTCGGGTAGACGATGCACAAAAATAGAATCGCCATCTTGCAACACCAGATCTTCCGGTGCATTGGCAGACCAGACTGCATCCCATAAATCAACCGTTACCGTCCTCGATTCACCCCCCGGTAGGGTGCGCCGAACTTCAATCTGACGAATATTGGCATGGGAGGTTACACCACCAGCCTCGACCAATGCTGAACTAATCCGGGGTGCACCTTCTAGAGCCGGTTGGGCGGTAGTACCACTGCTGCCGCCACCTGTGGCACTGGTCACACTTCGCAGTTGCAGGGGACCGGGGCGCTGCACTTCGCCAGTGACATTCACAATCACGGGACGCAAGGTATCCATCCGAACGGTAACAACCGGATCAACCAGATAAGGGCGGAGGTTAACCGTTAGCTGTTCTGCAAGGCTATCGGGGGTTTCTCCTGCCGCTTGAACGGTGCCAATGACAGGTAAGATGATGGTGCCATCAGGTAAAACAGTTTGTACACCTGTGTATTCTTCATAGCCAAAGACGGTGACTTCGATGCGATCGCCTGCATTCAAAATATACGCAGGGTATAACGTTTGCGTAGGGTTTTCAGGAACAGCCTGAGCAGGGAAAGAAAACGGCACCGCTAAAGACAAAGCAGCTGTCAAAACAAGCGATCGCGATAGAGTTTTAAATTCATTCAAGTTCGGCATAGGCTACGTTCTCAATCCTACTAAATCATCGTGGAAGACGTATCAGACCTTTGCACCCACCATGCTATTTAATATGGCTCAACACGTCTACAGCATCATTTGATTTATTTCGTTTGGGCGTTCCCTGATCTTTTTGGGTGTAGTAGAAGTAACTATCGGGTTCCCCTTTGGCATTCACCCCATTAACAACCATACCCAACACATTTTGGTTAGACTGATTCAAACAGGTCTGGGCTGCCGCACCGTTGACTGAATCGACCACGCCGGGGCGAACAACCAGCAACACACCATCGGTCATTTTGCCCAAAACAGACGCATCCGCTGTTCCTGACAAAGCAGGCGTATCAAAAATCACGACATCATACTTCTGCGAAACAGCGTTGACAATCGTAGCCATTCTTGCCGAATCAAGCAGAGCTAATGGGTTGGGTGGAATCACCCCCGAAGGCAGAACATGCAACGTGGGTGACACCGTTTTAATCACATCGCTAGCTTTCACTTCACCCACAATCAAATTAGTCAGACCAGCCATATTGGTCAGATTCCAAATGTGATGCTGCATCGGATGACGAATATCGGCATCGACCAATAACACTCGGCGCTTCACCTGAGCGATCGCCATTGCTAAATTAGCAGCAACTTCCGACTTCCCTTCGGCTCGAACAGAACTGGTAATGACAATTGTTTTGAGCTCTTTATCAGAACTGAGGAACTTCAAGTTAGCACGGAGCATATGATAGGCTTCTTGCACTGCCGAGTCCGGGCAATCTCTAGCAAATACTGTAGGAATGCGAGGATCTGAATCATCCGCAGACGCGATCGCTTTTTCTAGCTTACTGACATCGGGAATAATGCCCAGAAGGGTATATTTGAATAGATCTTTAGCTTCCTTGAGCGTTTGCATAGAGCGATCGCCCAGATCTAGCAAAAATGCAGCCAAAATTCCTAAAAAGATACCCACCACCGCACCCGCTGCCAGACCCATCTCCTTACTCGGTGCGATCGCACCGGCGGGTACAACTGCTTCAGAAATAATACTGGCGTTGCCGATGTTTTGATTTTCGGCGACCTGTACTTCCTGTAAACGACTTAATAACGTTTCATACGTTGTTTGGGCAGCGGTTAATTGTCGTTCGAGTTCGCGCTGCGTTTTTTCTAACCCGGGTAACACTTGACTTCTTTGAACGTAAGCCGATTGAGATTGCGACAGATCATTAATCCGCCGAATTAACCCAACTCGTTGGTTCTCCGTTTGTACAAAGTCTTCGATCAATTTTTGTTTGAGTTCACCGATTTCCAGATCGCCAACCGATACGGATTGATTGGTGCCTAAGACTTGCTGAACCCGCTCTTGCAGCAACTCTTGTAATTCTGTTTGACGACGTTCCAGTTGGGTAATTGTCGGGTGTCTTTCCTGATAACGAGCACGTTCACTCGCCAGTTCAGTCTGTACTTCCTGAAGTTCATGCAAGGCATCTTGAACCCCTGGAGCCTGGTTCAACGTACTGATAGTGAGTGACGTCGCCGTATCCATTCCCACTTGCTGACGCAACTGGGCAGAGCGGGCACTGACATCGGCGAGATCTGCTTGAGCATCAGTGAGTTCTTTATCTAAACTGCTAATTGCTGAAACAGCGGCACTGGCTTCTTCTTGCAACACCAAAATGCCATTTTGTTCTTTAAAGCGGCGCAGGTTGTCTTCTGCTTTGCTCACAGCAGACTCACTGGCTGGCAATTGTTGAAGGATAAATGTTCGGGCGGATGCTGCTTCTGCGCGGTTTCTCAGGACATCATTCTGAATGTAGGCTTTCATCACCTCATTGACCACAGCCGCCGCCAATTCAGGATCGGTCGATTTGTAGTAAAGCTGAATGATATCTGTTCCGGTGATGGTTTTTGTATCCAGACCCGAGGCAATCATTTTAGGGTCAACCAGTTCGCCGTCTTCGTCCCTCAGATCCAGTGTTTTGACCGTGGCTTCGGCTATGGGTAAAGAAACAATGATTTCTGATTGAGTCGCCAGTGGATCGCTATCTCTGGTAAAAGTTTCAGCCTCTCCCAGGTTCGTTTCCAACCCAGTTAAAGAAGAGGTGCGATCGCTCCTAAACAACAGCTTTCCAGTTGCCTGATATACTGGCGTTTGCATGGAGGTATAGAGAGCTGCCAGGGCGACCGTAGCACTAAACACCAATGTTGCAGGAAACCAGCGTCGTTTGAGGACGAGCCAATATTTCTGGAAATCAATTTCCTCAGAATAGTCTTTTAACTCCATGAGGGTTGAGCTTGTGTAAGGGACGATGGGTGATTTTTTAGCGCTGCTGATTTGGAAGATGAATTTGGATCTGAACCCGAAGGGTTTACGTTCAAATTCATCATCAAGCAATGCATTTTTGACGGATGCTGAGCTACTGATGAGCTATAGGCAGCTTTACAGAGATTTACGGATAGTGTCCGGAGGTAAGCCTATTCAAGGCTTTCAGACATAATCGGTAGAGCAGCTTTAAGAAAGCTTTATGAATAAGTGTTGAGAACATTGACGCGAATTTAGCAAGTCAGTTCCCCCGGATCAGTTCTCGTTTGCCTCATTCTCTCCCAAGCACTATGCCCTCACAACCAGGATGATGATGTAGTGAACAGAGCGCTCTGAGACGCTTTCCGGCACAATTAGACGTTTCATAACGGGGTGCAGGGGTGGAACCCCTGCGTGGGGGCGCAGTCCACCCCCCCATGTTGCAAAATTTAGTGTTCGCAACAGTTTGATTGAATTGCCAGGTTAATGCTAATTTGATAGTACATTCGCATTACGACTTAGATTTGCCTGATATGTGACGTCACGACTCTGGTTCTAATGGCAATCATTTCTTCCAAACAACCTGATCCAAATGCTCAGCCAGCGACTCCCAAACCTGCCAAGGGAGAGACGACTGATACCAATCTGCTGCAACCGCAAGTTCAAACCGATGAAGTTGGTAAACCCGAAGAGGGGGTCAGACCGCAACGAATTGCTGACTATGTTGGGCAGAAAGATTTAAAGGACGTATTGGAAATTGCCATTAAAGCAGCACAGGCGCGCAAAGAAACGCTTGACCATTTGTTGCTCTATGGACCGCCCGGTCTAGGGAAAACCACGATGTCCCTGATTTTGGCAGCCGAAATGGGGGTTGATTGCAAAATTACGACGGCTCCGGCATTAGAACGACCCCGCGATATTGTTGGGTTGTTGGTCAATTTGAAGCCGGGGGATGTGCTGTTTATCGATGAAATCCACCGTTTACCCAGAGTCACAGAAGAAATTCTCTATCCAGCGATGGAAGATTTTCGGGTAGATATCACCATTGGCAAGGGGCAAGGTGCCCGAACTCGCAGTCTTCCAATCCATAAATTTACGTTAGTTGGGGCAACCACTCGGGTCGGGGCACTAACATCACCTCTGCGCGATCGCTTTGGATTAGTCCAACGCCTGCGATTTTACGAGTTGGATGAACTCAGCGAAATTATTTTGCGGACAGCTGAAATTCTGAAGACAGCGATTTTGGCAGAGGGTGCGACGGAAATTGCGCGGCGTGCCAGGGGTACCCCCCGGATTGCCAACCGTTTGTTACGGCGAGTCCGAGATTATGTAGAAGTCAAAGCACCCGGTTCCCCGATTACAGAAGCGATCGCCGCTGAAGCCTTAGAACTGTTTAACGTTGACCCCTGCGGATTGGATTGGACAGACCGACGACTGCTTAGCGTCATGATCGAAACCTATGGCGGCGGTCCTGTAGGGTTAGATACCCTGGCAGCCGCAACGGGCGAAGATTCGCAAACCATTGAAGAAGTGTACGAACCGTATCTGATGCAGATCGGCTATTTACAACGTAGCCCTCGCGGACGCATTGCCAACGCAGCAGCCTGGAAACATTTGGGATATCAACCCCCCGATAATCAGCTTCCCTTATTGCATTAAATAAATCTTCCAACGAATTTGATGTAACGATGATCCCCAGCTCATTTTTATGCCTTCTATAATGGAAAGCAGAAGACTTTTTTGTATTGAATCTAACACTCTGCAATACACTCTACGGAAAGACGGCTTCTTGACAATTTGACGGCTGTCTATCGCAGTTTCTTGTGTGTTTTGTGTCGAACATTACCTCTCTAAAAATCAACCCCATTCGATGCATTAAAAATAGCTACAGATCGAAGATTCTCTGCAAAAGTTTAACGTTAACCCAGTTTTATAAAGTGATTCTTCACAATCAAACTTTTGAGTCAAGCTATGATATCAGTACAAGTTTTTATCCACCCATAGAGTTTCATTTCCAGTCCGATTGATTGAGTTCGGTTCATTCAATTTGATCTGAGAAGCAAGATGTATATTCGTCTTGCGACTGAGTGTTTTCTCTGAAATCGGCAAGACTGGCAAATTGTGCGATCGCCCTTTATTTCAATCCTGCGATCGCTTTTTGCGATCATATCTCTATGCGTTTTTAAAGAGTTTAATCGAATTAAAAATTAAATCCAAACCCTTGTGTTATCGACTGCGCAGGTAGCCCAGAGTTTCAAGATTTTAAGTTTAATTCCAACAATCTACTTCACTCATCTTGTTAATGAATTGAGAGTCAAATCATTGACTCATCACCCGATCACTACTATCCACTCAACTGGATATTGGTGATAGTTTGTATTGCTCTAAAACGAATAGTTGCGGATCTAAATAGTTACGGATCTAGATCCATCTGGATTAACCCAATTGTCGTTGAGGATCGTGGATTAAATCAGATCGGATATTGAATTATTTGTAGGGGCGAACGGTTGTTTGCCCGTAAACAAATCATCGACGTTATTTAATTCCTATTCCTACGTATGAATTTGGCTAACAGAACGAAGCATTTGCATCAACTCTTCTAAATTCTGATTCATCGTTGTTGGTGCATATACTTCGCCCTTACTCAGAGGATGTTTGAAAAGTGATCGATTGCAATTTTAGACGTCTGATGATCCCCCCTACCCCCCCTTAAAAAAGGGGGAACTAGTTCCAAAGTCCCCCTTTTTAAGGGGGATTTAGGGGGATCTGAAACAGATTGATACCCATGCTAGAGCACTTAAAATATCACGTTTCAGACATCCTTTAATACATTGCCTATCATCGCAGCGTAAAGGGTGAAGTGCTATTGAAATTCTGACTTTTAAAGGAGTGTTACTAAAGCAAAATCGATTCTAAATTGACCCGATTTATTCATCTAAAAACTCTGTAAAAGCTTTGTGGTTTAAAGATTTGGGTAGTCCTACCTCGTCATAGTTTTTGTCAGGATGAGCGCAGTCAATCCTGACAAAAATCATTGACCTGACTATCACTACCAGATTTGAACGTGTGAATGATCCATATTTTTAATCAGGAGTCGCTCCATGGTCTTAGCCAATAAACCGATGGGCAGTTCAACACTGGAACTCAGCCCCAAAGAAACCGCCTTTGTCCTTTGGTTTGAAGAGGTTGGCATTGCAGATATCGCCCTTGTGGGTGGCAAAAATGCCTCGCTGGGTGAGATGATTCGCCAACTGACTGCCAAAGGGGTAAACGTGCCCACAGGTTTTGCCACGACAGCCTATGCGTTTCGCTACTTTATGGAACGCGCCGGACTGATGGATCGATTGCGAGAGTTGTTCTCTGATTTGGATGTGGAAAACGTTCACAACTTACGAGAACGAGGCAAGCAAGCCCGCACCATGATTTTGCACACTCCGTTTCCGCCAGAGTTAGATGCTGCCATTATCAAGGCGTACACCCAACTTTGCGATCGCTATCCCGCTCAAATGACTGAGAGCGATCGCAGTCCTGGCAAAAAAACCAATGGCGATCGCCATTACAACAGCGGCGTCGATGTCGCTGTTCGGTCTAGTGCCACGGCAGAAGACTTGCCTGATGCTAGCTTTGCCGGTCAGCAAGAAACCTATCTCAATGTCTACGGCATCAAATCCGTGCTAGAAGCGTGCCATAAATGCTTCGCTTCACTGTTTACCGATCGCGCTATTTCCTACCGCACGATCAAAGGATTCGACCATTTCGACGTGGCACTCTCTGTCGGCGTCCAAAAAATGGTGCGGTCTGACCTGGCATCTTCTGGAGTCTTGTTTTCCGTGGATACCGAAACAGGGTTTCAGAATGCAGCGCTGATTACGGCTGCCTATGGTTTGGGTGAAAATGTAGTGCAAGGAGCCGTTAATCCCGATGAATATATCGTCTTCAAACCCACGTTGAAACAAGGCTTCAAACCCATTCTCGAAAAGCGCTTGGGTAGCAAAGAAGTCAAGATGGTCTATGACATTGGCGGTGGCAAGCTGACCAAAAATGTGCCGGTGAAAGTGGGCGATCGCCAACGCTATGCCCTCACCGATGACGAAATTTTGCAATTGGCTCACTGGGCTTGCCTGATCGAAGATCATTACTCGGCAGTGCATGGCACCTACACCCCTATGGATGTAGAGTGGGCAAAAGATGGGTTAACCGGCACATTATTTGTGGTTCAGGCTCGCCCGGAAACGGTGCAATCGCAGCGTTCTAGAAATGTGTTGCGCACCTATCGGTTGCAACTACCAAAGAGTCATGGAGCAGACGATCAACAACAGTCACCCTCTCCTCATGCCTCTAGCTCTTCACTTCCCCAGCTCCTCTTAACCGGACGGGCCGTGGGTGAAATGATTGGGCAGGGCAACGCCAGAATCATCAGTGATGTTGCTCGGCTAGACGAGTTTGAAGCGGGTGAGGTATTGGTGACCGATCGAACCGACCCCGACTGGGAACCGATTATGAAAAAAGCAGGTGCGATCGTGACGCGCCAGGGCGGACGCACGTGCCACGCTGCCATCATTGCCCGCGAGCTAGGCATTCCGGCGATCGTAGGTTGTGGTGATGCGATCGATCGGCTGAAAGAAGGACAAGAGATCACAGTGTCGTGCGCCGAAGGCGAAGAAGGACGCATTTATGCGGGTCTACTGCCCTTCGACATCGAAGAAATTCCCCTCGATAACTTACCTCGCACCCGCACCAAAATTTTGATGAATGTGGGCAATCCTCAAGAAGCCTTTAGTCTGGCATCTATTCCGTGTGATGGCGTCGGTCTGGCACGATTAGAATTCATCATTGCCAACCAGATCAACATCCATCCCCTGGCATTGCTCCATTTCGATCACCTCAAAGACAAAGCGGCAAAACGCAAAATTGCTCAGATTACAAACCTGTATGAGCACAAACCCGACTTCTTTGTCGATAAGCTGACCCGAGGAATAGCAATGCTGGCAGCAGCGTTCTATCCCAATCCGGTCGTGGTTCGCATGTCTGACTTCAAGAGCAACGAATATGCCAACTTACTCGGTGGCAAAGAATTTGAACCCAAGGAAGAAAACCCCATGTTGGGCTGGCGTGGTGCCTCCCGCTATTACGATCCCAAATATGTCGATGCTTATGGCTTGGAATGTGTGGCTCTGAAGCGGGTACGAGATGACATGGGCTTAACCAACGTGATTCCCATGATTCCGTTTTGCCGGACTCCGGATGAAGGACGCAAGGTTCTAGCCGAAATGGAAAAGTATGGATTGAAGCGAGGCGACAATGGCTTACAGGTCTATGTCATGTGCGAAGTACCCAGCAACGTCATTCTCGCGGATGAGTTTGCTGCTGTGTTCGATGGCTTCTCAATTGGCTCCAACGACCTGACCCAGCTGACCCTGGGGTTAGATCGCGATTCTGCTCTGATTGCTCACATTTTTGATGAACGCAACGATGCCGTCAAGCATATGGTGCGGCGGGTAATCGAACGGGCAAAAGCGACGGGGCGCAAAATTGGTATCTGCGGTCAGGCTCCCAGCGACTATCCAGAATTTGCCGAATTCCTGGTAGAACTGGGCATTGACTCGATTAGCCTGAATCCAGATACGGTATTAAAAACGATGCTGGCGATCGCCGATGTCGAAGCCAAGCTGTAAGCTCAATGGCTGTTAGCTGTTAGCTATTGGCTGTTAGCTGTTAGCTATGAGCTGTTAGCTGTTAGCTAGAATTCTTGGGACGTAAAAGCGCTGCTTTTACGTCCTTTGTCCTGAGTTCAGGATTGTTACAGAGTCAGTTTTCTAACCCTATTCGATCGCACAATAGAAATAGGGATATAGGGAAAGGCTAAAGACTAAAGGCTAAGAGCTAAAGGATAAAGGATAAAAGTTTGGGTTGAAAGCCAACTCAAATCTCGACCTCTGATACCCAACCCCCGAACCTTAATACCTGACCCTCATACCCGATCCCTAATCCCTATCCTCGTACAGCGCTTCGCACCTGAATATGTTTAGTTTCCTGTTGTGTGCCGCACTCCGCACGGCGCATAACAAGAAACCTGTGGCTTTAACTAAAAATTCAAACCTCAAGACGTTATACCAATGAGACATAAACAGCATTGGTATACGACTCGACCCTTAAAACTCCGCACTTCTGCCTGGAGGTTCTCATGTTTCACAAAATCTTGGTTGCACTGGATACGTCTGAACACAGTAAACGGATTTTTGATGAAGCTCTAGAATTAGCGAAAGCGATCAACGCCAGCTTACTGTTGCTGCATGTTCTAACGCCGTTCGACGAAGCCTATCCTTCTCCCGTTTTTCCGGGCGCTGATGGCATTTACCCCATGCTGCATCAACAAGCCATGGATAATTACGTCCGCCAGCTAGAAGCGTTTGAGCAAGAGGGCTTAAATATGCTGCGATCGCTCTCCAGCCAAGCTCTCCAGGCAGGGGTTGTCAGCGAGTTTAGTCAAAATATTGGCAATCCCGGTAAAGTCATCTGTGCTGTGGCTCGTAACTGGGATGCAGACTTAATCATCATGGGTCGGCGGGGACGCACAGGGCTGAGCGAAATCGTCCTGGGAAGTGTGAGCAATTACGTCACCCATCATGCCGCTTGCTCGGTTATGACGATTCAGGGACAACCGACTCAGGGACAACCGGCAACCTCTGACGCCACCCAACAAGCGACTGCCGCTGCCACCTTGAGTTGACAGTTACCCGACAGATCCCTGTACAGGCTTGGCAATGCCAAGCCCCTCCTGACCTTCAATCTAATTGGTATGAGAGCCGCACGGAGCGCGGCTCTCACGCAATCCCTGGTACTCGACGCCATTGAGAATTGCGAGAGATTCTGTTTAAATCGGCATCAGGTTTAAGAAAACTCTCCTTTCGTTCCTAAACACCTGCTAGAATAACTGGGTTGTTCAGGCTGATACCGTCTTTGAGTCAATCAGTAGATCTGCCAAAAGTGGATGAATTCCTGCAAGAGCTAGCAGCGATTCAGCAAACTGGATCGAAACGTATTGCTGTGCTTGGCTCTCGTCACGTACCCATAACTCACCAGCATTTAATCGAGCTGATGAGCTACGCCTTAGTGCTGTCAGGCAATCGCCTTATCACTTCCGGGGCGACGGGCGCTAACTCTGCTGCTATTAGGGGGGCAATGCGAGCCGACCCCAATCTGTTGACGGTGATTTTACCCCAAAGCTTGGGGCGTCAACCTCGTGAGTCTCGCGAACAGTTAGAGCAGGTCATGCATCTGGTCGAAAACCCTGCTAATGATCATCTCTCGCTGGCAGAGGCAAGCGCCCTCTGCAACCAGGAGATCGTCTCTCGCTGTCAACAGCTTGTTTGCTTTGCCTTCCATGATAGTCATACCCTCTTGAAAACTTGTGGGGATGCGGAAGAACAGCGCAAGCTAGTAACGCTATTTTATTTTGACTAGAAATTAGTAGACTCCAACCCCAACGCTCAAGACCATTGAGGCGCTTCAATTCGCTTTTTCAGGATGTAGCCCTCAACGTCTACTGGTGCAACCGTTCAGGCTTGTGACCCAGATTGGGATTGATGGTCATTTTTTATTTCCTGTCCAAGCGTCACGTTTAAATCTTATGGAGTCTTTGCCACAGCTGTCTGTATCGAGTACCTTGCTTTTTGCGATCGCGGCGGCAGCAGCACTGATCTATTTTCCGTTCATGGTTGTTGCGTACGGTCGGATGCAAGTTGGCTATGATACGGCTGCGCCCAGAGCGTTGTTTGACAAGTTGCCCGCCTATGCTCAAAGAGCTACATGGGCGCACCAAAACTCGTTTGAAGGGTTTTCGATGTTCGCGGCAGCGGCTTTAATGGCATACGTGACCCACGTCGATACTCCCTGGGCAGCTGTAGCGGCGATCGCCCATGTTATTGCTCGGTTCTTTTTCTCAGTGTTTTATATTTTAAATATCCCGGTTGGGCGATCGCTGATGTTTGGCATTGGTTCAGCCGGAAGCATAACTTTGTTTGCGCTAAGTTTAATCCAAGTTAGCTCTCAAAGCTAATGCCTATGAGAAATGAGCTTCGTCAACAGCAGTACGGGTGCAGCACATGAAACGTTGTGCCGGGGGCGAGGGGTAAACCCCCGCCTGGGGGCACAGCCCCCAAATCCCCACGTGGCAAACTTTGACGTTTGCACTACCGGGCAATCTATTACCTTTTTAGTGTCTTAGTGAACTATGGCTTCTACCTATTCGTTCGATATCGTTAGCGACTTCGACCGACAAGAGTTGGTTAATGCGGTAGATCAAACCGTCCGAGAAATTAAAAGTCGTTATGACTTGAAAGATACCAACACCACCCTGGAACTGGGCGAAGAGGCGATCGTGGTGAATACCAATAGCCAATTTACCCTTGAGTCGATTCATACCGTGTTGCATACCAAAGCAGCAAAACGAAACCTGTCGCTCAAGATTTTTGAATATGGCAAGGTTGAATCTGCCAGTGGCAACCGGGTACGTCAAGAAATTAAGTTAAAAAAAGGCATCAGTTCTGAAACCGCCAAAGAGATTTCTAAACTGATTCGCGACGAATTTAAGAAAGTGCAGGCATCAACTCAGGGGGATGCGGTGCGGGTTTCTGCCAAAGTCAAAGACGACTTGCAGACCGTCATCCAACGATTGAAACAGGAAGACTATCCAGTGCCACTTCAGTTTGTTAACTATCGGTAGTGCGGTTATTTAACACCTGCCGAATCTCATTTAACAGGTCTTGCATCGTCAGAGAGGTTGGTAAAACTTTGCTGGCGATCGCCTGTAATAGCGTTTTCGTAGACTGATCCATTTCATCCGTCGGTTGGGTGTTTTGACAATCCCACAACAACACAGGCGGCTTAGAACCAACGCTCAACATAGCTTGCAATGCCTCGACCAATGAAGCTTGGGGAACCGCTTGACGTAAGCAAATTAAGATAACGTCAACATTTTGGCTCCGCATCATAAACATGACATCTGCCCACGACCGGGCGGCTGAGCTATGAAATCCGGCAGTTTGAATATACTGACCAAACGCACTGAGCCATTGTTCAGATTGCTGAATATCGGTTGTGGTCAACGTCATCACCGGAGCATGGGAAGAAATCGGAACGTGCCAATCGGGTTGAATGACAGCTGAATCGATCATCAACACATGGGGCGTACAAGAGATTCCTGCCGCCAGATGCAGCACCTGTAACAGGGCTGGCGGTGAAATATCCCCTGTCTTAGCCGTCTTTTCAAGCTTTTTGTGCGTCACAATTGGCTCTAAGTAAGGAAAGACGCAGAGTTTTTTAACCTGATTAGCAGCCTGGGTAACTTGCGGCGTCAACGTCACCAGTGGCAACGACATTAAGAAAGGATAATGCTCAAATTGCTTCATAAACAAAGGCGCATTGGTCACGGCCAAATCGAGCAACATCACATCTGGCTTCCAGACGCGAGCCAATAAATCGGCTTGATCCAGGTCATCAACCTCGACTACCCGGCAATTATGAGGATGCAACAGACTGTTCAAATCCAGTTTCAAGTTATGAAACCCTGATTCCGACAGACTGGATTGCAAATTATCTCCTTCGTTGATGTAGAGATGTAAAACAGTCAGACGATTGAGAAGGCTCTTAACCTTGGTCTGATCTGGCTGACTGACTAACCGATCCAGCACATGTTCTAGCGATTTGGCTGTAATCGGCAGACTCAAAAATCCCTCTGCGCCGCAGGTATAAGCCTGGTCTTGTTCGGCGTGGGTTGCCGTAATCACAACCGGAATGTGACGCGTTTTTTCTTCAGACTTGAGTAAGAGCAACACATCCCAGCCCGACAACGAGGGCAGTAAGGGGTTAAGAAAAACGATCGTAGGTCGTAAGCGACGAATTTTTTCCAACGCTTCGGTGCCCGACCGGGCGATCGCCACCCGATAGCCAGCTTCGGTTAGTTGGTTACTCAAGTCATCCAGACTGCGAGGCACAGACTCGATCACCATGGCAAGGCGATCGCTAGAGGGGGAAAACACCCGAGAGATATCATCAACCTGATCCATCAGACCCACATCGGGCGGGCTGGGCGGCAGCAACAGGGTAAAGCGACTGCCTTCACCTTCCACCGAGGTAAAGGTAATATCGCCCCCATGCAATTGTGCCAGTCGTTGAGTTAATACCAGACCCAAGCCTGTGCCTTCAAACCGACGGGTTAGTGGATTTTCAAGTTGCTGGAACTTCTGGAAGATCAAATGTTGTTTATCTGCCGGAATACCAATTCCTGTATCCCATACCGTAAAAGCAATCCAGCCTTCCCAGGCTTCTACCTTTAGCCCGACTTTGCCCCCCACTTCAGTAAACTTAATAGAATTCGACAGTAGATTCGACAACATTTGGCGCAGGCGCAATTCATCGGCGACAATGCCATCGACACCGGGCTGAATCTCTAAACTAAATTCTTTATTAAAAATTTCTTTTGCTTCTTCGGGCTTGAAGTCGAGATTTTCTTCGGTCATCAACAGTTGCTTGGCTTGCTCGTATGCCTGATGACAAACCCGCTCCAATTTCACCAATTCTGGCAACAAATCGAGTTGCTTGGTTTCAATCCGGGTCAAATCTAGAATATTGTTGACGATCAGCGCCAAATGGCGACCACTCTGGTGAATCAGCTCTGCATATCTTGCCTGACGATCGTTCAATGGCCCCAACTGCTGGTCTTTTAACAAACTCGACAACCCTAACACCGCCGTCAGCGGAGTTTTTAGCTCATGGCTGATACAGGCTAAAAATTCATCTTTTAGACGATTCAGCTGGATCAGATCGGCATTTTTTGCGGCTAATTCCTTTGCCACTTGCTGTTGATCCGTCTGATCTTGAGCCAGGATCAACCACAATTCCTCTCGCTCCAGCAATTCCATTTGGTCAGGATTGTTTGCCTGCCAGTTTTGCGGACAAATTTCTAAAGTTGCCAGCCGAAATCTCGCTCCCGAAGCGGTGTTTGACGATTGTTCTGCCTCGCATGCTGCTGCCCAATTGGTTGCTAGCGAGTTCAACCCTAACCCCAGCGAAATCGGAACCATATGCCAAATCCGCTCTTGTCCATTTTTGGTGGGGCACACACACACACACGTCCCTGCATCCACACCCAACGTACAGGAGATGGCAGAATCTTCAAATTCTGTTGCCCCCCGATTCATAAAGTTTTGTTGACGATTCAGCCAGAGCAAGCTGTTAACAGTGGACTCTGAACTGGTTTGCGAAATCACTGCCTCGCGGGTAAGAGGATGGATCGGGCTCTCGTTCCCCCCGGATCCAACCCCTTTCTCTAATAGCTCTGCTGCCTTTTGTCTGAGAATGCTCGGATCCCGCAATTCCCCAATTTTTTGCTGCCAGGTGGCGTTTTGCATAATCACCTGCCCGCTACTGGTCTGAAGCATGGCGGGGAAGGGCAAATTTTCTACCAGTTGATTAACAAATCGCAAAATTAAGTTCAGCGCTTGAACCTGTAAAGAATTTTGCCGCGAATTGACGGGCAATGCTTTTGCGGTCAGATAGGGAGGCGTAGGAACAGAGTGGGTCGCTAAAAATTGCAGGAGCGCTATCGTATCGAGTAAGCCGACGTACTTACCAATCGGATCCACTAACGCCCACGCTTGTTCGGTAATGGTTGTGAGATAAGGTTGAAGCTCTGTAAGACTCCAGTAAGCAGGTAAAGGGGTGATGGGTTGTAACGTTAGTCTGCCAACAGATGCCTGTAGCAAGCTGGGATGGGGATGCACTTGGGGGTGGCGATCGCTTGCCATTAAATTGGCTAAAGAATTATGGCTGGTTTGCTCCGAAAAAACATAGGGCAGCAAGCTACTTAAATTAAGGATGCCAACAGGGTTACCTACCGAATTTATCACCACAAGCTGGTCGCATTTGCAAACGAAAAAGGTTTCCAGTGCGGTCATAACGCTAGTGGTAACCGCGCAGACTGGAACGTCCTTAATAAATTCCCGTAGGGAAATAATATGCATCTAATCCAGCTTTAACCCATAGAAATGCAGTAGTTCAAGTTTGACCCAACGGATGGAAACGCGGCTGGAATATCTAAAACCGTTCAGACGAAGTGCTTCTGGCGCAGTGTTCTGAGAATCGTCGATTTTATCAACCTTGACTCTTTTTGAGAGAGCGACGGCAGAGCCGTCGCTCTCTCAAAAAGAATGACGGCTCAGGTGGTCTGTGATCCTGAGGACGACAACTTCAATAAAACTCAGACATTGATGTTGTCAGCCCAACACCACCACACTTGACAAAGTAAAGCTTCGGTCTGCTTAAATCCATGATCCCTAGTATAGAAAGATCTGTGGGAGAGACGTTCCCTTCACACGATAGAAGTGCCGATATCGGGATGGGAATACTGAACGTGCTGGATATCTTGTAAAAGCAGGGTACCCAAATAGGCTTCCTGTAAGAACTGTACTTTGTTCTTATTATGGTTGTAAGGTGGGGAAAAGAGGACAATAAGAACTACAATGAAGCTTAAATATTCCTAAAGACCCGTTATATTTCTTATAGGAATCTAACTTCTTTGTCGTAGTCTACTGCTTTAAAACGTTGCGTCCTCATCTTTTTGTTTGTGCGCTATTGTCCTCCGATCACCTTGCGCAGTCCATAGGGGATTGTTTGCAGGGCGATCGTTATACGTTTTCTCACTTTAAAACACAAGATAATTTCTTCAACTTTATAGAGCAAGAAAAGGAAAAAACAGATTGTCTCATTTTTCAAAATATCCCAGACCTGGCAAATGTTCTTAGCCGCTTGCGGAACCAGGCTATTTTCTTACCCGTTGTTGTTTTAGAAACATCAGCAGAAGACAATCCAGACTATTCAGTGCCGCCACCATCGGTGCTGCTCAAATCAGAATTAGATAGTTCAATCATCCTCTATCACGGTGCGTTACTCCGGCTTTACACAACTCAATGTATTGATATTAAGCAAGGCATTGAGAAAGCAATCGATCAATTTCTCAAAATTTCTAAAGATAGCTCAGCAGCTCTGACTTCAGCGGTTAATTCCAATGCTGGGGCGGTAGACCCAAACTCACTCCGCTTGCAGCAACAGAGGCTCTCTGAAAAATTGAAAGAACGACTGGGCTATTTAGGAGTTTATTACAAACGTAACTCGGCTCTTTTTTTTCGTTACATGACTCAGCCTCAGCGTCAAGAGCTGATAGACCAGCTCAAACGCGACTATCGTAAGATAATTTTGAACTATTTTATTAATGATCCCCACCTTAACCAAAAAATTGACGATTTCGTCAATACGGCTTTCTTCGCAGACATTTCAGTCTCACAAATTGTAGAAATTCATATGGAGTTAATGGACGAGTTTTCTAAACAGCTAAAGCTAGAAGGTCGCAGTGATGAAATTCTTTTAGATTATCGGCTTACCCTAATTGATGCGATCGCCCATTTGTGTGAAATGTATCGTCGATCCATTCCCAGGGAGTCATGACAGTTTGCCCTTTAAAAACAGACTAGTCCTTTCTTCCAATTCAGCAATTATTTGGCGAATCCATGAGTTCCTTAAAGAAGACCTATATCTTAAAACTTTATGTGGCTGGGAACACTCCCAACTCAGTACGGGCGTTGAAAACGCTTAATAATATTCTGGAAAAGGAATTTCAGGGAGTTTACGCCCTTAAAGTGATTGACGTATTAAAAAATCCTCAATTGGCAGAGGAAGATAAAATTTTGGCAACCCCAACCCTGGCAAAAATTCTGCCTCCCCCTGTAAGGAAAATCATTGGTGATCTTTCTGATCGAGAAAAGGTTTTGATTGGCTTAGATCTTTTGTATGATGAACTACGCGAAGAAGAGCAATTTAACCCTTAGATACTTTCAATTAAAGGCGCTTCTGGTCATGGCTACGCATTTGCATGAGAACTCTTTGGCTTCCTATACAAATGTACAGCAAGATTCAGTAATACCTGGTTAGGCACGGGGTGTATTTGTAATTTTGTCAATAGAAGGTTTAGCAATGAATTCCATTAAAACGATAGAGTTTCTGTTTAAAGACAATGAGCAACCCCATTGAACCTATTCCCTATCTGTTGCCATCGTGTTCTTCAATACCCTATTCATCTCTCCCAAACGTCACAAAGCATAAACCTTCGGAAGACAAGGATTAAGAAATTTCGATTACATAAGGCTGTAAAAACAGTATGACTTCACAGAACCCGTCAGGACAGAAGAGCTTAGAAGGTGTTCAAAAAATCCGCACCCTAATTGAAGGGTTTGACGACATCAGTCATGGGGGGCTGCCCGTGGGTCGCACAACCCTCGTAAGTGGTACATCTGGAACAGGTAAAACCCTGGCTGCGGTTCAATTTCTTTATAATGGCATCACTTATTTTGACGAAGCAGGGGTTTTTGTTACGTTTGAGGAATCGCCTGCTGACATTATTAAAAATGCCCAGAGTTTTGGGTGGGATTTACAGAAATTTGTAGATGAAGGTAAGCTTTTCATCCTGGATGCCTCGCCCGACCCCGAAGGGCAAGAGGTGATCGGCAACTTTGATCTTTCGGCTCTGATCGAACGAATTCAATATGCCATCCGCAAATATCGCGCAAGACGAGTTTCCATCGACTCGGTAACGGCTGTTTTTCAGCAATATGATGCAGCGTCCGTAGTCAGGCGAGAAATTTTTCGTCTCGTTGCCCGACTCAAACAAGTGGGTGCAACGACCATCATGACAACTGAGCGCATTGAAGAGTACGGGCAAGTTGCCCGATTTGGGGTTGAAGAATTTGTCTCTGATAATGTCGTCATCTTCCGAAACGTGTTGGAAGGAGAACGGCGACGCCGTACGGTGGAAATTCTCAAACTTCGCGGCACCACCCATATGAAAGGAGAGTACCCCTTCACCATTACCAATCAGGGGATCAATATCTTTCCGTTGGGTGCAATGCAACTCACGCAGCGATCGTCTAATGTTCGGGTTTCGTCTGGCGTTAAGACCTTAGATGAAATGTGTGGGGGTGGCTTCTTCAAAGATTCCATCATTTTAGTGACTGGAGCAACGGGAACTGGTAAGACCTTACTCGTCAGCAAGTTCTTGCAAGATGGCTGCATTATTGGCGAGCGAGCGCTGCTATTTGCCTATGAAGAATCTCGCGCCCAACTTTCCCGAAATGCTCATTCCTGGGGAATTGATTTTGAAGACCTGGAACGCAAAGGATTACTTAAAATTATCTGTGCGTATCCAGAATCTGCCGGATTGGAAGACCATTTACAAATTATTAAGTCTGAAATTGCAGATTTCAAACCGTCACGGATTGCCATTGACTCTCTTTCTGCCCTGGCTAGAGGCGTCAGCAATAACGCTTTCCGACAGTTTGTCATCGGTGTCACAGGGTTTGCCAAACAAGAAGAAATAACAGGCTTTTTTAGCAACACGACCGATCAATTTATGGGATCTCACTCCATTACGGAGTCCCATATTTCCACTATCACGGATACGATTCTGTTGCTTCAATACGTCGAAATTCGAGGCGAAATGGCACGGGCAATTAACGTCTTTAAGATGCGCGGTTCGTGGCACGACAAAGGCATCCGAGAATATGTCATCAGTGGTCAGGGGCCCGATATTAAAGACTCTTTCCGTAACTTTGAGGGCATTATTAGTGGCTCTCCCAGTCGGATTTCGATTGACGAAAAGAGTGAGCTGTCTCGTATCATGCGAGGGGTGCAAAAAATTGGAGATGAAGAGGTCTAAATTAGGGATTACGGCTAATCTATAAAACCTGATGTGGGTGCGGCGATTCGCGCCGCACCCACATCAGGTTTTATAGCGGTGTGCAAGTTTGTTAAGTACAGAAACGGTGTTGTGGGGCGCTCCGCGCCCCACAACACCGTACTGCACCAACCCGAACAGCGCTATATAGCAACCGTCGAGACGGTTAAATAGACTGCTATGGGAGAACCACGTTCTGTGCGGCTCTCCCATAGCAGTCTGGCTTTATCAAAGCGCCAAGCGCTGTGTCTTAAAACCTCAAGCGATGCCGATAGTTATTCACCGACTCGACTAACCCAATTGCAATAAAGTTAGTCAGCAACGACGATCGCCCATAACTCAACCAGGGCAAGGGAATACCTGTAATGGGTGCTAACCCAATCGTCATACTGATATTGACCAACACCTGAAAGACGATCATCGACAGAACCCCGATCGCCAGAAGTGAACCAAAATTATCTTTGGCATTTTGCGCAATGATCACCAGACGCAGGCAAATGAGCCAGAACACGAACAAAATAACGATGCAACCGACAAACCCGAGTTCTTCGCCAATTGCCGAAAAGATAAAGTCAGTGTGTTGTTCTGGAATAAAGTTGAGCTGAGTTTGGGTGCCCTGATTGATACCTCTGCCCCAAAGCCCTCCATTGCCGATCGCAATTCTAGATTGAATTAAGTGATAGCCGCCGCCCAACGGATCGCGATCCGGATCTAAAAATAAGATCAATCGATCTTTTTGATAATCCTTAAGTAAACCCCAGAGGATGCCACCTAAGCCTCCGGAGACAAGATTGACTACTGCTGCCCCAAACGCGCCATAAAATGACCAGGGTAAGGTTCGCCACGCGATAAATACAATCAACCCTGCCCAGAAAAACCAACCTGGCAGAAACACGTTGAAGACGATCGCAGATACGACTGGAGAAATCAGTAAGATCAGCCAGCCAGGATTAGCGTTTGCCCAATAGAGCATACCTAGCGTAATCGCGCCAAACACCAAAGATGTTCCTAAGTCAGGTTGCAACATGATTAGACACCAGGGCAAAGCCGTGAGTGCCAAAATCTTGACCATGTCGAACACTGTATGGATGGTGCGCTCTTGCATGGCAGCCGCCAGGGTAATAATCACCCCGACTTTGGCAAATTCAGACGGTTGAACGTTAAAGTCACCAATCGTGACCCAACTCTGAGCGCCGTTCGCACTAGTGCCCAGAAAGATGACGACTAAAAGAGAAATATTGGTGACGGCATAGACAATCCAGCGCCACTGGAGCAAGGTCTCATACCGCGAACGGGCGATCGCCAGCGCAATAACGACGCCGACTCCACCCATCACCCAGTGCTGCCACCATTCGGTTAGTCCCTGATTTAATTCGGTACTGCGAATGGCTAAACCACCCAAGGCGGTCATGAGAATTGCCAAAAGCAAGAGGAACCAATCCATTTCTTGCCAAGGCTCTATAAACGTTTTCCAGTTGAGCCGGGTAAAAGAGCGTTGGAGCATCATAGGCGTTTGGCGTTTTGGCTGAAAGGAAATGTAGAGCTGACGAGATAAAAGTTTCAGGTTCTGAATGGGTTTATGTTTGCGAGCGCGGCGACGCCGCACTCGCAAACATAAAATAGGCTTTATTTAATTCATGATCCTTAGCAACCTTCTTCTACCCTATTTGCCCTATGACAGGGCAATAACGGAAACTCTTGCTGCAATTTTTTGGGCGATCGCCGTTAAGGCTTGGGCAGAGGCAGACTCAGGAGCATCGATCACAATCGGAATACCGCGATCGCCACCTTGACGCAGAGGAATTTCTAGAGGGATACAACCCAGTAAGGGAATGCCCAACTCTTCAGATGTTTTTTCGCCCCCTTTAGAACCAAAAATGTCGTAGGACTTATCGGGCATGTCGGGTGGAATGAAATAGCTCATATTTTCGACGATCCCCAACACGGGCACCCCCATTTGCTGGAACATTTTTAAGCCCCGGCGAGAATCGAGCAACGCCACCGTTTGAGGAGTCGTGACAATGACGGCACCTGCCATCGGCACCGCCTGCGCCAGGGTTAATTGAGCGTCTCCAGTCCCAGGTGGCATATCTACGATGAGATAGTCTAAATCGCCCCACTGCACCTGATAGAGAAATTGGCGAATGATGCCATTGAGCATGGGTCCCCGCCAAACCACTGGCTGATCGGGATCAATTAAGAACCCCATTGACACCAACTTGACCCCGTAATTGAATGCCGGTTCCAACACTTCGCCTGTTGCGCCTTGCTGCACCATAACTTTGGCATCGGCTAACCCCAGCATAGTGGGCGTATTGGGACCGTAAATATCGGCATCGATCAGCCCGACTTTGGCACCCGCTTGAGCCAGAGCAACAGCGACATTCACAGCAACCGTACTCTTACCCACGCCACCTTTGCCACTGGAAATCGCCAAAATATTTTTGACGCCATCAATCCCCTGCCGATCGGGCAATGCTTTTTGTTGAGGCGTTTCGGCGGTGACTTCGACCGCAATATCTTCCACTCCGGGAAGGGTTTTGATGGCTTGCTTACAGTCTTCAACGATAAATTCGCGTAGTGGGCAAGCCGGGGTTGTCAGCACCAGCGTAAAACTGACGTTACCCCCTTCGATTTTGACATTGCGAATCATGTTCAGTTCTACCAGACTCTTCCGCAGTTCTGGGTCTTGCACAGGGCGCAGAACTTCCAAGATCGAACTGGCATCAAGAACTTTGGACATTGTGTTTTCCACCCTAGCTCCAACAGTCGGGATCACGAAACAAATGAATTACAGTCTATCTTCGTAACGGATTATGTTACGTTGCTTGTCTAATCTTAACTGTTTGCAACGCTGAGTTCGTGGGATCAAGACTGTCGTTCTGCCCAACGAGTTTGGATATCTGGAATCGAAAATATCGATTGAAAGTCTAGCCCTTGCTGCTGATAGAGTTCGGCTCCACCCTGCTGGCGATCGACCAACGCAATAATGTGGTTGACTTGATATCCAGCATTTTGCAACCGTTCGACCGCCTTGAGGGCAGATTGTCCGGTGGTGACCACATCTTCTAAAACAACCACCGAGCTACCTGCGGGTAAGGTAGGGCCTTCGATATAGGCTTGGGTGCCATGGCCTTTGGCTTCTTTACGGACAATCAATGCTACCAGCGATCGCCCTTCATATGCCCCTACAACACTGGTTGCAGTCACTAAGGGATCGGCTCCCAGAGTCAGCCCTGCAACCGCAACCGCATCTGGGGGAACCATCGACAGCAAGAGCCGACCCACTGCCAACGCCCCTTGAGGATGCAGGGTCACAAGTTTGCCGTTGATGTAATAACGACTGCGTTGCCCCGAAGACAAAACAAAATCACCCTCTTTGTATGCCACTTCACAGAATAGATCTAGTAAATATTGACGAACCGAAGGCAAGTCAGCCGTATCAAGCTGAAAGGGAGTCTGGGGTAATGGGGGTTGAACCATGCGAAGAATTTCCTTAAGTTTCTCTCAGGGATGCTGCTGTGAATCTATCCCACAACCATATAACGCTGTGCGTTGGGATAACAGGGGTTGAGAGCACGCCGCGCGATACTCTTTCAACGCACTTTACGCCATTGAACGTTGTGATGTATGGTTCGGTGCAAAGGCTTAACTCCATAACCGGGGCGTTATGCCCCTGAACAGGGCTACATGTCTCGTGCACTTCTCAGGCATTCTTTAAAAAACGCCAGATTTTAGACAGTATCGAAGTATATATAGTAAAGTCAAGGCTATACAAATTCGGCATTAAAAGGATTTGACAGATAAAGCGATCGCCCTTTGTTGATCTAAGGATCGTGGATTTCATAAAACCGAAGATTTATTTTTGGAAGCGCCGCTCCGCCGCGCTTCCAAAAATAAGCGTCCGGGTTTTACTTAATTTGTGATCCTTAGACCACAGTAAGCGGACGATTTTTCTTATAGTTGTAATTAACAATCCAGGGTGCAGGGGTCGAACCTGCCTATCGCGAATTATGAGTTCGCTGCCTCATCCGCTCGGCCAACCCTGGCTAAACTAAGTTTTTATTGTATCCTGAGCAGATAGAAAATGGGAAAGAGGGTTTCCCGTTGCCATCCGCTTTTCTGCTTACCCCTTTCCTCCGCCCTTCACGCCTGATCTCTAAAATTTTTATGAATCCAACGTTTATACTGACTCTGATTTTGTTGTCTCTGATGATTGGTGCGGGCTTTTTGAGTGGTTCTGTTGGCTATTCATTGGGAAGGGAAGCCCTGAAAGGAATTACTCAACCAGACACCCGTCCTGGGAATGCGTTGGTTGGGTCTGACTCCAGCCAGCCGCGCCATGAAACCGTTACCTTTCTCAAAGAAGATCGGATTCTGGAGGATGTCAAAAGTCGCATTAACGGAACAGAGCGACCAGATGCACCTGCGGCAGACGCAACACAGACCAAAGCCCTAGCGGTCAACGAACAGCCCGATGCCCAGGCGAGTAGCCCTGCCGATGATCGTTCCTTTGTTACCTACAACTCTCCCGATTCTGCCGTCGCAGACCTGCCGATTAGCAACCAAGATGATGGAGTTGTCTTTCAAATTCTGGCTGTTCATCCCGAAGAAGACACGCTGGTGCTGGATGTCAGTCTGCAAAATCAGGGATCAAACTCCTACCGATTTCTTTATAGTTTTATGAATATTACCGATAATTTAGGGCGCACATTTAACGGCAGCATTGAAGGATTGCCGGGGGAATTATCCAGCAATGGTGAAACGTATTATGGTACGGTCAGTATTCCGATCGCGTTGCTGGATGGTTCCGAAAGCCTATCTTTGACATTGACAGATTATCCTGATCAGCAGATTGAAATAAAAATGTCAGATATTCCCGTAGGAAGGTAGTCGCCTAGCAGTATCATTGGCTCTTGCTGGCATTCATCAACTTTTTACTGTGGTCTGTCTTACTTTTTTCCACGGATGAACCCCCTTGCCCTTAATTTATTGGCAGTTGACTCCACTCAATTATTGACTGGGTCAGATATTGTGTTGCGACTGCTATCAGTATTTTTGTTGATCGCGATTAACGCTTTTTTTGTAACGACCGAGTTTTCCATCGTTTCAGTCAGGCGATCGCGCATTAACCAACTGGCATCTGCCGGAGATATTCAAGCTCAGACCGTTCAAGATTTACACCAGAGCATCGATCGCCTGCTTTCTACCACGCAGCTGGGCATTACCCTTTCGAGTCTGGCACTGGGTTGGATTGGTGAAGGCACTATGGCACTGGTTTTATCCACCTGGGTCGATGGCCTTCCCCTACCCCCTCAGACAACCTATGCCTTATCGCATTCTATTGCCATTCCGGGTGCGTTCATCTTAATTGCGTATCTTCAGATTGTATTGGGTGAGTTGTGTCCTAAATCGGTTGCGATGTTGTACCCAGAACAGCTAGCCCGATTTTTAGGTGCCCCTAGTTTGGCGATCGCCCGTTTCTTCAAGCCCTTTATCTGGACGCTAAACCAATCTACCCGACTGCTCTTACGTCTGGTGGGCATTCAATATACCGGGCAGGGTTGGTACAACCGATTGACCACCGAAGAACTTCAGCTGATTATCAGCACCTCTACCGAATCTCCAGGTCTGCAAGCCGAAGAACGAGAAATTCTCAGCAATGTTTTAGAATTTGCCGATGTCTCTACCCGCGAAGTGATGGTGCCCCGTACCAGTGTCGTCGCCATTTCCAAAGATGCCACATTCCAAGAGTTTCTTCAGGAAGTATCCATATCTGGGCATTCCCGCTACCCGGTGATTGGAGAATCGTTGGATGACATTCAGGGCATCATCTACTTCAAAGAGCTGGCAGAGCCGATGTTTGAGGGCATTCTGACGCCCGCCAGTTCAATTCAAGCATGGGTTCGACCGGCTCAATTTATTCCTGAAAATCTACCCCTCAATCGCCTCCTGCAACAAATGCAACGCACAGGACAGGCAATGGCAGTGGTGATCGATGAATTTGGGGGCACTGCCGGATTAGTCACCCTAGAAGACCTGGTTGCCGAAATTATTGGCGAGTCGCACGAACCCGAAGATGAAGAAGAAGCCACCGTTCAAATTTTAGACGAACGCACTTTCCTGGTGCAGGCACAAAGCGATCTAGAAGAGGTGAACGAGCTACTCAGCGTAGATTTACCCCTGTCCGAAGACTACCAAACCCTGGGTGGTTTTTTAATTTACCAAATGCAGAAAATCCCTACTCCTGGCGAGCAACTTCAATACAACCATTACGAACTCACCGTCGTTTCTGCCGAAGGACCCCGCTTACACCAAATCAAAATTCATCGGTTAGACCCACTGTCCGTCAATGATGATTTTGATGAACTGATTTCTAATTCCATCGAATCTAGCCGCTTGGACTTGGAAACAGAAGAAGCGAAAGCAGCAGAAGAACTAGAGGATGGCATGAGCAAAGATGAAAACAGCTAATAGCTAATAGCTAACAGCTAACAGCTAACAGCTAACAGCTAATAGCTAATATATTTCAACCTTAAAGTTAAAAACGTTCTACGGTTCTATGAGTTATTGGTTAATGAAATCGGAGCCAGATGTTTATGGGATTGCTGACCTGGCGCGGGATAAAGAAACAATTTGGGATGGGGTGCGCAATTATCAAGCGCGAAATTTTTTGCGATCGATGCAACCTGAAGATCTCGTATTTTTCTACCATTCCAATACTGTGCCTCCGGGAATTGTTGGGCTGATGCGGGTGGTTAAATCGGGGCTGGATGACCCTAGCCAATTTGATCCCAAAAGCAAGTATTACGATGCTAAATCGCCTACCGATAATCCGCGTTGGCAAACTGTGATGGTGGATTTTTTTGAACAATTTCCCGCTATCATTACCCTTGATGCTTTGCGACAAACATTTGCACCCGAAGAATTATTAGTAGTGCGTCAGGGCAATCGACTTTCGGTCATGCCTGTTCCTGAAAACGTAGCAACCAAAATCTTGCATATGGCACGTTAAATCTGTGAATTCTGTCAAGGTCAGTGTCATTATCCCTACCTATAACTGCGATCGCTTTTTACCCCAGGCGATCGCCAGTGTATTGAGCCAAACGTATCCCTACTGGGAACTGATCATTGTGGATGATGGCTCTACTGACCGGACGCAGCACCTGGTAGAGCACTATCAAGTCGAGCAGAACAGAGGCGATCGCATTCGCTACATTTATCAATCTAATCAGGGGGTATCAGCGGCGCGTAATTGCGGCATGGGTGCAGCCAGGGGGAAATGGATTGCGTTTCTCGATGCGGATGATTTTTTCTTGCCTGATAAGTTAGCCGCTCAGGTAGCAGTTTTTGAAGCTCAGCCCCAGTTGGGACTGGTTCATAGCGGTTGGTGTAGAGTGGATGAACAGGGACAGGAGTTGATGGACGTAGAACCCTGGCACCAGATCCCCATCCTGAATCTAGAAAACTGGTTACGCTGGAAACCGATCTTGCCCAGTGCCATGATGTTTCGGCGCGCTTGGCTAGAGCGATCGGGAGGCTTCGATCTGCGCTTTCCGCCAGCAGAAGATACGGAGTTGGTCTTGCGATTGGCATTAATGGGATGTGAGGCAGACTGGCTACGTCAGGTAACGGTGGGCTATCGCCAGCATCCCGACAGTGCTATGCATAAAGGCTTACCTCAGGCGCGATCGCTGGCTGCCGTCCTCGATCACTTTTTTGCGCAACCTCACTTACCCGAACCTATTCGCTGGTTAGAGCCATCGACCCGCTATCATACCCTGGTTTGGATTGCCTGGTATTTGTACCACACAGGGCATGTCAATGAAATGGCAGAGTCTCTTACGCGATCGCTGACTTACACACCCTATTCCCCCATTGAAACAGTTGTGCATTGGGCAGATAGTTTCACTGAGTTTTCAAAAAATTGGGGACATGAACTAGATGCAGAGGCTTTGGGGCGATCGCCTCAATGGCAAGCCCTGATGCAAATGTTATAGAAATTTTCAATGGCGTGAAGTACGAGGTGTTGCGTGAGAGCCACGCGGAGCGTGGCTCTCACACAACACCTGTAATCTATCCAGGTGCGAAGCGCTATAAGAATTAATCAGGCAGTTGCATCTGGTTAAGATTGCGGCGGGTAGCGTTAAACAACAGCAGTCCTAACACGATCAGCATCAGCATATGTATCCAAATCCCTGTCCAACCCGTTCCTCGAACGAAGGCATCCCGAACGATGACAATGTAATAGCGTGCGGGTACGATATTGGACACCAGGGAGAGCGGAAACGGAATATTGCTCAGAGGATAGATAAATCCCGATAACAGCAATGCTGTTAAAAAGCCGACAGTTGCTACCCCTTGAACGGCTGCACTCTGGTTACTGGCTTTGGTACCCAACATTAAACCAAACATGACGGCAGCTCCGACATAGATCGGTGTACCTATTACCAGAGGAGTCGGATCACCTGCTAAACGTAAGCCGAAGACGATCGCACTAATTATAAAAATGGCGATCGCTTCGCTCAACCCAATCAGCAGATATGCCAATGCTTTGCCTAAAATTAGCTCGACTGCGCTCATGCTAGAGGCGTAAACTTGCACCAGGGTTCCCTGCTCCTTTTCCCGAACCATGGCGATCGCGGCTAGTAGTGAAGGATAAATCCACAAAATCACCGCACAGGTACCGGGAACTATATAGAGCGATTCTTTGCGTCCGGGATTAAACCAAATGCGGGTGCGAGTGGTGACTAATTGGGGCGTGGACTGTAGCTCAGAATTTCTTAAAAAAAATCGGGTGGTTGCCTGAATACTATTTTGAATGACACGCGCATTGTTGACATCTGACCCATCAATCACAACTTGAACCGGACTCGATTCTCCGGATTTGATCAAGCGAGAAAAATCGGGTGGAATAATTACCGCAGCTTTAGCTAAGGCTGGATCGATCGCATCTTTGACGGGATCATCTCCTGACCAGCTCACTGGATCAAACTGGTTGGTTGCAAATAACCGCTCAATATAGCTACGGCTCAGGGCACTATTATCAAAATCTTGGACGATGATTGGAATATTCTTGGCTTCTAATCGAATCGCAAATCCAAAAATAATCAGAGTTAAGAAGGGTAGTAAGAATGCCAGCGCAACCGTCAGACGATCGCGACTAAATTGAGAGAGTTCTTTAACACTTTGAGACAAAATCCGCTTCATTATCCTCTTCTATCACCTTAAGGATCACAAATTAATTAAAACCCGGACGTTTATTGTTGGAAGCGTGGCTCCGCCGCGCTTTCAACAATAAATCTTTGGCTTTATTAAATCCACAATCCTAAGCAGAGGATTGAAAGGCATTGTTTAATCCAGCTGTGAAATTTGGTGTGATACCAATTTAATTAGCGATCGCACCAGATACCACAGGGGCGCATCACCATGCGCCCTTACAGAAGCTTGATGTGCCGTGCAGTCTGTTTAATCGGTACGAGTGCCGCGCTCCGCGCGGCACTCACGCGGTATTTGACGGGAAGGCAAGGCTTTCCCGTCAAATCTCGTTAATCTATAAATTTGGTCAGCTGCCATTGTGATGGGTGTAGCGCAAAAATCGGCAGCTTTTGTCCGCTTACTCAACCGAAACGGCATTAACATCCACGGTCTCAGCACTCGCTGTCGTAGTATTGCTTGCCCCAGTGGCTTGGGTTGTCTGACGATCTTTACCGGCTTTAATGCGATCGCCTAACACCTGGGCAACCTCGGCGACCAGCAGTGACAACAAGACTGCATCATCGATCTGACCGATAAAGGGAATAAAATCGGGTGCAATATCAATCGGGCTAATCAAGTAAACCAGGGTACCGAGAATAATCCACCAGCGGTATTTAGGATTGGCAATCAAGCTACGGTACCAGTTATAGAGCGCTTGCACCGGAGAGTTCATGGGCGTGTCCTAGCAAATTACATTTCTAATCATGACAAATCTAAGGGCTAGCTTGAATGTCTCTTAGGTGTGGATATTCGCAATCGTAGAGGTGTAGAAACTCCCACCTGTTGCCTACTGGATTCAGTAATGCCGCAAGTGATCAGGGGTCGCACAGCGTTACTGCACGACCCCTGATCATCTAAATCAATAGTGGAATTTAGAGGTTCAAAGCATCTGATGGAACCACTGCCGTTGGCTGAACCATAACAGTTTGATCCGCTTGCACTGCCGCAGAATGCAACAGCGGAGTTCGTATTACAGAATCATTGGCAAGGGTAAACAACGGGTTCGACAGAATTCCACCGATGGAGGTGACAACCAGTGCCAGAACGATGCCAACCTGGAGTGAACGCATTCCCAACAGATTCCAACGAATTTCGGGATAATTTTTGACCGCATCCGAAACCTCGTGAGCCTCTTTGACCACCATCATCTTGACCACACGAATGTAGTAATAGATGGAAATCACACTGGTGAGCAAGCCAATCAGCACGAGCCAATATGCGCCTGCCTGCCAACCTGCCCAAAATAGATAAAGTTTTCCAAAGAACCCTGCCAACGGTGGAATGCCCCCGAGAGAGAGCAAACAAACGCTTAACGCAAGGGTTAATAAAGGATCTTTTTGATACAAGCCGCTGTATTCGCTAATTTCATCCGTGCCTGTGCGCAAGCTAAACAAGATAACGCAGGCAAACCCGCCCAGGTTCATGAACAGATAGACCAGCAGATAGAAAATCATACTGGCGTATCCTGCATCGGAGCCAATAATCAGCCCGATCATGACAAAACCCGCTTGACCGATCGAAGAGTAGGCTAGCAGTCGCTTCATACTGGTTTGTGCCAGAGCCACGACGTTGCCCAAAATCATACTCAAGATCGCTAGAGCCGTCAGGACAAAGTGCCATTGCTCGGTCACAGTCGGGAAAGCACTGAGCAATAGGCGGACTGCCAGGGCAAACCCTGCTGCTTTTGAACCCACGGATAGAAAGGCAACAACGGGCGTCGGGGAGCCTTCATAGACATCCGGTGTCCATTGGTGAAAGGGCACAGCGGCAATTTTGAAAGCGATCCCGGCAATGACAAAAACCAGAGCGATAATCACGCCAATCGACTCATCGGTATGGCTACTGGCAATCTGAGCGGTAATGGTGCTGAGACGAGTTTCACCGCCCGACAGCCCATAGAGCAGAGACGTGCCATACAAGAAGATTGCCGAACTTGCCGCGCCGATCAACAGATACTTTAGCGCCGCTTCGTTTGAGCGGGGATCTCGCTTCATGTAGCCGGTCAGCAGGTATGACGAGATACTCAATGTCTCTAACGAGACAAAAATCATAACTAATTCATTCGCACCCGACAAAAACATCCCCCCCAGGGTTGCCGTTAGCAGGATGGTGATGAATTCTGCCAGGGATGTTCCCGATTGTTCGACATAGCGAATCGACATGAGAATCGTGAAAACTGCCGAAAGAGCGATAATGCCGCGAAATACGATGCTCAGATCGTCGCTGTTGAACGCTCCAAAAAAGGAAACGGGATCTGCAACATCCCACTGCAAGCACAAATCACCGACCGCCGCCAGGAGTCCAGCGATCGCCAAATAGGGAGTCCATTGTGAAGACGATCGCCCGACAATCAGATCACCCACTAGCACTAAGAGCAGAGTCACTATCACAATCCCTTCAGGGAGTATGGTTCCAGCGTTTAACTGGGCTGCAAGATTGGCAAAGTCCATAGGATCGGCAGGTTAAGAAAAGTAACAAAAGTCTTAACTTATGAAAAACATTCAAACGCGAGTGAGCATGAACTCAACTAATCTGAGTTAACGTCACAATGGCTTTGAATCGATTGATTTTTCGTGCCCTGAGCACAGGAAATCTCAATACTAAGTGCATCATACCTTGCAAATATGTCTAATCTAGCCGCAGACAACGCAATCTCCCCTAAGTTTTTATTGTGCTAGCTATAAGTAAAGAACTAGGGATCTTGCCTGCCTCAGGATCACATGAACCCAGAAATTCATTTTTGTCAGCGCAGCGACGCCGCGTTGATAAAAATAAATCTTTGGTTTTATTAAATCCACGATCCTTACAGGGTTGACCTCATAGAATCGTAGCTGTTAGTAAAAAGGAAACCGCGACTAGCATGTTGAGACGAAAGACCTAAGATGAACTCACAGGATGACTCATGGTGCAGACGCCAAACTTTGCAGCCTGGGGTGTAGGAACTGCACCTCCATATAGGGGTTCTACCCCTGCACCTGGTGGCAAACCAGTCAATTGTGCTCTACCAGTCCGCCCAGTTAACCGTTTTGTGGGAAATAGAAGGAGTGAAACCCTTCCTGGGAGCTGCGCCCCACCCCTCATGTGGCAAAATTTAGTGTTTGCTCGACTAGCGATATTCCGACTCAACCGTCGAATCTCAATTAGGATTGCTATAGTATTCGGTACTTTGGCAATGAGGGTATCCATAATCAGTTAGAGAATGGGTACAACTCTGCTAAAGTCTGTTCAATTTGAAATTTGAACAATTTCTTGTTTCCCTCCAGATGCGATTGATCATTAAGAATGTCTACTCTCGTCATCGTTGAATCTCCTACGAAAGCCAAAACGATTCGCAACTATTTGCCACCTGGCTACCAGGTCGAAGCCTCTATGGGGCACGTTCGCGATTTGCCTCAGTCCGCCAGCGATATTCCCGCAGCGGTCAAGGGTGAAGAGTGGGCAAAGATCGGGGTCAATGTCGGTGCAGATTTTGAGCCGCTTTACATCGTCCCTCAAGACAAAAAAAAGATTGTAAAGGGGCTAAAAGACGCGCTCAAAAATGTAGATGAGTTAGTCTTGGCAACTGACGAAGACCGAGAGGGTGAAAGTATTAGTTGGCATTTGTTGCAGGTTTTACAACCCAAAGTGCCAACCAAACGCATGGTATTTCACGAAATTACCGAAGAGGCAATTCGGGATGCCTTACACAACTGCCGAGATGTCGATGAGCAACTGGTGCGGGCACAAGAGACCCGCCGCATTCTCGATCGGTTGGTAGGCTATACGCTATCGCCCTTGCTCTGGAAAAAAATTGCCTGGGGATTGTCTGCCGGACGCGTTCAGTCGGTAGCAGTGCGGTTGCTGGTGCAGCGAGAACGGCAACGGCGTGCCTTCCGTCAGGGCAGCTATTGGGATCTGAAGGCAACACTGACCCAGGACAGCACTCCATTTGAAGCCAAACTGGTTTCGCTCAATGGCACCCGCGTTGCCACAGGCAGCGATTTTGATGAATCGACGGGGCAAATTATCCAGGGGCGTAACGTCTTACTCTTGGGTGAAGCCGAAGCGCGATCGCTGCAAGATCGGCTTCAGCAAAGCACCTGGACGGTCACCAATCTGGAAGAACGAGCGTCTACCCGCAAGCCTTCTCCGCCATTTACAACATCGACCTTGCAGCAAGAGGCAAACCGCAAGCTGAAGTTGACCGCTCGGGACACCATGCGGACAGCTCAAAGTCTGTATGAACAGGGCTATATCACTTACATGCGAACGGATTCGGTGAACCTGTCGCAACAGGCGATCGCCGCAGCTCGTGCGTGTGTCGAGACTCGCTATGGCAGTGAGTATCTCAGCCCTCAACCCCGACAATATTCCACCAAAAGTAAAGGTGCCCAGGAAGCACATGAAGCCATTCGTCCGGCTGGCAGCACCTTCCGTACCCCGCAAGAAACCGGACTGAGCGGCCGGGATCTGAAACTCTATGACTTGATCTGGAAGCGCACCGTGGCGACGCAGATGGCAGAAGCACGCCAAACCCATATCACCGTGCAAATTCAGGCTGAAGATGCAGGGTTTCGGGCGACTGGTAAGCGCATCGATTTTCCCGGATTCTTTCGAGCCTACGTCGAGGGATCGGATGATCCCAATGCAGCGATTGAAGATCAGGAAGTGATTTTGCCCACCTTGCGGTCTGGGGATCACCCCAACTGTGAGGAATTGGAGGCGATCGCCCACGAAACTCAACCCCCTGCCCGCTATAGCGAAGCATCACTGGTCAAAACTTTAGAAAGTGAGGGGATCGGTCGTCCCAGCACCTATGCCAGCATCATCGGCACTATTATCGACCGGGGCTATGCTCAAATGGTCAACAATAGCCTGGTACCCACCTTTACTGCCTTTGCCGTAACGACCCTGTTGGAAAAGAACTTTCCAGACCTGGTGGATACGAGCTTCACTGCCCGTATGGAACGCACCCTGGATGAAATTTCGACCGGGGAAGCAAAATGGTTGCCCTACCTGAAAGAATTTTATCTGGGCGAAACCGGGCTAGAAAATCAGGTGAAGCAACGGGAAGACCAGATCGATCCCAATGAAGCGCGTGCCGTTGATCTGGAAGGGATCAATGTCAGAGTGCGGATTGGTCGCTACGGAGCCTATATTGAATCCGAAAATAGCGATGGACCCGTTAAAGCTTCTTTGCCGCAAGACTTGACCCCCGCCGATCTCGATCCGGGGCAGGTAGAAATTCTCTTGCGCCAGAAGACCGATGGTCCCGAAAAAATTGGGCTGCATCCCGATACCGGAGAACCGATCTTTTCGCTGATTGGTCCCTACGGTCCTTATGTGCAATTGGGCGAAGAATCGGAAGGCAACCCCAAACCCAAACGCGCCTCTCTGCCGAAAGGTGTCAATCCTCAAGATGTGACTCTGGAGAAAGCGGTTGCCCTGTTATCGCTGCCACGAACGTTAGGGGTTCATCCTGACACGGGCAGCAAGATTCAGGCAAGTTTAGGACGGTTTGGACCCTATGTGGTTCACGATCAGGGCAAAGTAGGTAAAGATTATCGCTCGATCAAAGGGGATGATGATGTTCTCACGATTACTCTAGAACGTGCCCTGGAACTGTTGGCGGAACCCAAAGCCGGACGTGGACGCGGCAAAACAGCCGTTGCTCCCCTGAGAGAGTTGGGTGCCCATCCCGAAGATGGCGAGCCCGTGAATATCTACAACGGTCCCTATGGACCCTATGTCAAATATGGCAAGGTGAATGCGTCGTTGCCCGAAGGAGCTACCGTTGATTCGTTGACGATGGACATGGCATTGCAAGCGATCGCAGCTAAAGCAAGTTCCAAAACTAAAGGCAAAGGCAAAACGGCAGCAAAATCAAAAGCGGCTGCCAGCAAATCTGAGGCTAGCCAGTCAGACGACACCAAAGCCACCGCCAAGAAGACAAGCACCACAAAAGCAAAGTCAACCAAATCGACGACGAAATCGAGTAAAACCAGTAAGTCGAGTAAATCGACCAGCCGTTCTACCAAATCGTCTTAGTGTAAACCTATCGTGAGCAGGTGAACAGCGGCGCAGAGCGCCGCTGTTCACCTGCTCACCCGTCTTGACTCAACCGCACTGGGTGACGGGGTTGTATTCCAAAGCCGCGCGATCCCAATGCCCTAAATTTGCGGCAGCTTCGTAAGTACTCTGCAAAAAGGTTAACACCATGGCATCGGGATCACTGGCACGACACACCGCCTCATAGGGCAACACAAACTCTTGCATCTCCGGGCTAAAAAAGCCTGCTTGAGGTTGAATTTCATAATCTTTGAAACCCTCTGGAGCGGGATAGGCATAGGCATAGAACAGCGCGTCTATGGCTCCCTTGCCAAACCAAAACCCGCAACTGCTGACTTCATGAGAGTAGGCTTCTCGCGTTACCCAATCTGCCATGTTGGGAACACCGCCGGGATGATCGGGCGCACGACGTCCTGAAAACCGAGTCACTGCCAGATCAAAGCTACCCCAAAAGAAATGGACAGGACTGCATTTTCCGGCATAGCGGGCACGGAAGAGGGTCATCAGGCGATCGCATTGAACTAGAATTTGCCAGAACCGTTGCACGCAATCTACATCATAGGCAGCATGACGTTCGTCTTGCTCAAACGGAATGGGATCTGTCACTTCCTGCGGCATTGTCCAGATCTGCACCTCGATTCCCAGATCGGTTAATGCGCCGATTACGGCTTGATAAAAATCAGCCACAGAACGGGGCATAAGTTCAACGGTGTTCGTGGTGCCATCGCTGGTTTCTATTAGCAGGTGATGATTGAGAAAATCGAAGGTGATTTGAAAACTGCGGCTGCCATAAGGAATGGTTGATGTTGTCAGCCCACGCGGCGTGACGTAGAGCGTTGAATGCCACCAATGGTTGATTTTGGGAGCCAGAGCTAATCGAATCTTGCCAACAATCTGAGTCCACAACTGCAAGGTTTCATTGGTGTCTTGCCAGGTGGCAATCGGCAGCGGCAGCCAAACGTCAGGCGATAAACTAGGAGCGGAGATAGCCATACTACGAACCTCTACATAGCGCTTTGCGCCTGGATAGATTACGGTTGTTGAGAGAGAGCCGCGCGGCGCGCGGCTCTCTCTCAACAACTTGTACTTCATGCCCTTGAAAATTGCTATAGGAATAGGCAGAAGACCTGAATTCTATCGAAACAGATTAGGATCACAACTTAAATCAAACTCGAAAGCTTATCTTTGGAGGCGCGGCGGAGCCGCGCTTCCAAAAATAAATCTTCGGTTTTATTCAATCCACGATCCTGAGATAGCGCTGTGTGCTCAAAAGCATAAAGGTGATGGGTATGAATCCATCAATGCGCCCAATGGCGGATTAATTCAAGACTTCTTCTAGCTCATGCTGCGTCCACAAGCTTTGGTAGAGCCCAGGTTGAGACAGCAATTCTTCATGCTTACCCGATTGCACGATTTGTCCCCGATCCATCACCAAAATCCGATCTGCCATGGCAGCGGCTGAAAGTTGGTGCGAGATGAAAATTACTGTTTTACGTTTTGTTCCTTCCGAAAGATTTTTCAAAATTTCGGTAGCGGTTTGATTATCCACACTGGAGAGAGAATCATCCAAAATCAGAATGGGTGCATCGACCAGCAATGCTCGTGCCAGCGCCGTTCGCTGACGTTGACCACCCGACAGCGTAATTCCTCGTTCACCCACAACAGTTTTATATTGTTGGGGAAAATTGAGAATTTCGGGATGAATCTGGGCTTGCTTAGCAGAAGTTTCGATGTCTGGTTGTTCGCTCAGGGGATCGCCGTAGCGAATGTTGTTTTTAATCGTGGTGCTAAACAAGAAACTATCCTGTGGCACATAGGCGATCGCCGCTCTCAGATCGTGTAAGCGTAATTGGGTAATGTCATAACCATCAACAAATACCTGTCCCGGAGCAATATCCAGCAGTCGTGGCAGGGCATTGGCCAGGGTTGATTTACCTGAGCCGATCGGTCCTACAATGGCAACCGTTTCTCCTGGATTGACGGTAAAACTGAGATTGGTAAGGGCGGGCTGCTTCGCCTCCGGGTAGGCAAAGTTGAGATGATCCACTCTTAGCTCACCTTTAACGGTTGCCAGCGGCAGAGGGATGGCGTTGGGCGGGTCTTTGATTTCTGGATCAACGGAAAGAATATACTCGATCCGATCGATACTGACTTCACCCCGTTGATAGGCAGTAATCGTAAATCCGAGCAATGCTGTTGGGAAGACCAACCGTTCTACGTACAGCAAGAGCGCAATAAAGTCGCCAATACTCAATTCACCATCGGCGATCGCCCCCGAACCCAGACTCAACACCACCAGTAAACTAATGCTGGCTAACCCACCCAATAAGGGAAACAGCATCGTTCGAGTTCTTGCCAGTTTCAGGTTGGCAGTTAATAACTGCTGATTGAGGTGTTGGAAAGCAGACCGCTCATTTTCTTCTTGAGCATAAATTTTAATCAGTGCCATCCCACTCATGTCTTCCTGGATCAGGTCGCTCAGACTGGAGGTTTCTTCTTGCACCGATAACTGCTCAGACCGCAGCCGATTGCTAAACAGGTGCACCATGAAAAACATGATGGGGTAAACGGCGATCGCCACCAGCGTCAACCGGGTGCTGATGGATAACATCACAGGCAGGGTCAGCGCATAGGCAAATATGGTATTCGCCAAACTCAGCACCGCAAACCCCAGTAGCCGACGAATATTGTCTACGTCGCTGGTCGCTCGGCTGATCAAATCGCCAACCGTATTGGCAGCAAAGTAGGCAGGCTCCATGCGCAACAAATGATTAAAAATCCTTTGTTTCAGGTCAAACTCCACCTGCCGCCCAACCCCAAACAGAAAAATTCGCGATGCCATCCGCATCAACAGCATGACCGAAGCCATTGCTACGATCACCAGGGCATAGGAAAGCACCTGCTGAAAGCTAAACGTTGTTTGGAGTTCGTCAATTCCATCGCGAATCAGCAACGGAATATAGACCCCTAACGCGTTTACTCCCAGTAGCGAAGCAACACCCAAAGTCGCCTGTCGCCAATGCGGACGCAGGTAGGTCGTCAGTTTGTTAAATTGAGAACGAGCCATAAGGAGCGGCAATCAAAACTTTCTACACCCTACACCCTAGTTCCTGCTTTTGTGTGGCAGCTCCCTAAAAAATTGTAGAAAAGGGGTAACTCTTTGGTTCTCTTTGCTTAAAGGTATCTCTTAGAATCGTGGATTTAATAGACCAAAGATTTATGTTTGGAAGCGCGGCTCCGCCGCGCTTCTAAACATAAACGTCCGGATTTTAGTTAATTTGTGATCCTTAAATGTAGCAGTACGCATTAAGGTTAGGACGGGGTGCAGGGGTGGAACCCCTGCGTGGGGGCACGCCCCCACTCCCCCGATGTCCTAACTAGATTGCGTAGAACCATATCAAAATAAATTTGACCATGAAACCTGCGATTTCACAGTCGAAACTATCCCCCAAATTAGCGGTAGTCCTAAAAATGCAGTGATTTTTTGTGGCGCGGGCGTCGCCCGCGCCACGAAAAATCATTACCTGAATACCACCACAAAATTAGCAAGAAAATTTATGAGCACCATTAAAAACATCGTATTAGTCCATGGTTTTTGGGCAGATGGCTCTTGTTACAGCGACATTATTCCGACCTTGTTAGCAGACGGGTATGAGGTCATTTCAGTTCAAAACCCACTCACCTCTCTAGCCGATGATATTGCCGCGACAAAATGCGCGTTAGATCGAATCAAAGAGCCGTGTATTTTAGTGGGTCATTCGTGGGGCGGCTTTGTCATTAGCGAAGTTGGTCATCACGAACACGTATCCGGCTTAGTGTATATTGCGGCTCTTGCTCCCGATGCTGGCGAATCGATGATTGATTTGATGAGTCGCTACGGAACGCCTTCACCACATTTTCAAGAACAAAATGGTTTTATTTGGATTTCTCGAGAGGGTGTCGAAGACGTGTTGGCGAGCGACCTTTCAGAAGCAAGACAAGCATTACTTTATGCCACCCAAACACCACCCTCCGCATCTTTAACGCAAGTAACGGCAGGTCTGCCGGCCTGGAAACATAAACCAAGCTGGTATATTGTGGCGACCCACGATAAAGCGGTTCCACCTGCTTTACAGCGTGATTTGTCTCAGCGTATGGGTGCCAAAACCATTGATGTACCTTCCAGCCACTTTCCTATGATTTCACATCCGACGGAAGTATTGACCGTCATTCGGGAAGCGGCAGCTAATAGGGCATGATATACCTCACTACGCATTCACAAGCAGAATGGTAGTGTGTTGAAACACTTTGCTCCGCAAAGTGTTTCAACACATACTTGTCGCTAACTGATTCTGATTCAGGGGGTGCAAGTATGTCACCTTAGCTCAAATGGCACAGCTCAGATCGCCTGCTTTCCGGCTAAAGCGGAGATTTTCCCGATAATCGACTGGGCAATCGATAATGGCAGGTACATCATCGGCTAAAGCACTCTTGAGCATGGGAATAAAGTCTGCACTAGATTGCACTCGATAGCCCTTCAAACCCATACTCTCAGCCAGTTTAACAAAGTCAGGGTTGGTAAAACGGACAAAGTGAGATTCACCGTAATAGTTGAGTTGTTTCCACTCAATCAAGCCGTACCCACCGTCATTAAAAATAATGGTGACAAAGGGAGTTTTAATTCGCAGTGCCGTCTCTAGTTCTTGATTGTTCATCATGAAGCCCCCGTCTCCGGTAACGGCAACGACCTTGCGGTTGGGAGCAACGAGCTTAGCGGCGATCGCTCCTGGAATAGCAATCCCCATGGCTGCAAAACCATTGGAAATGATGCACGTATTGGGGCGATCGCAATGATAATGGCGTGCCATCCACATCTTGTGGGCACCTACATCAGAAATAACAATATCTTCGGGACCCATCACCTGCCGCAAATCATAAATCAGCTTTTGGGGCTTGATCGGGAAGCCATCATCATGGGCATGTTCCTGATAATCAGCCTGAATTTCTGCTTTGAGATGAATGGCATAGGGGTCTGGTTTGCCCGTCCGATCTGCCCGCTTCAAGATTTCTTGCAGAGAATCGGTGATATCGCCTACCACTTCTGCCAGAGGAATGTAGCTACTATCGACTTCTGCTGGAGTAGCGTTGATATGAATCAGAGGAATCTCCCCTTGAGGATTCCAGCGTTTGGGCGAATATTCAATCAAGTCGTAGCCAACAGCAATTACTAAATCTGTATGGTCAAACCCACAACTGATGTAATCCCGCTGTTGCAAACCAACACACCACAGCGCTAGAGGATGGGTATAAGGAATCACGCCTTTTCCCATAAACGTATTAGCGACAGGGATATTGAGCCGCGTTGCAAATTCTAGTAAGGCATCACTAGCATGGGCACGAATCGCTCCATTCCCCACCAAAATGATCGGATTCACGGCATTGTTGATCGCTTCCGCAGCCCGTTCAATGCTTTGAAACGAGGCATAGACTTTTTCTCGGGCGTCAGGGTTGAGCGGTTTGCCAACCACAGGCATCGCGGCAATATTTTCGGGTAGGTCAATGTGAACCGCACCAGGTTTTTCGGTCTGAGCAATTTTGAACGCGCGGCGAACAATTTCTGCGGTATTGCTGGGGCGAACAATTTGCGTGTTCCACTTGGTGACGGGTGCAAACATTGCCACCAAATCAAGATATTGATGGGATTCAATATGCATTCGGTCGGTGCCAACTTGCCCCGTAATGGCAACCAGTGGCGCACGATCTAGATTGGCATCTGCAACCCCTGTCATCAGGTTGGTCGCACCCGGTCCCAATGTAGATAGACAAACTCCCGCTTTTCCGGTCAGACGTCCATACACATCTGCCATAAACGCTGCCCCTTGTTCATGACGGGTGGTGATGAACTGAATCGAGGAGTGGGTCAGAGCCTGCAAGACATGCAGATTTTCCTCTCCGGGAAGACCGAAAACATATTCAACGCCTTCATTTTCTAAGCATCGGACTAAGAGTTCAGCCGTGTTCATGTCGCTCATATGAGTTTCCTTACAAAGGTTCAGCCGTGTGCGTTACTTGATCCAAATCGTCTTGATGTTGACAAACTCGTGAATGCCCTGAATCCCCAACTCTCGACCATATCCCGATCGCTTGATGCCTCCAAAGGGAAGGCGTGGGTCAGATTTGACCATGCTGTTAATGAAGACGCATCCTGCTTCAACTTCATTCACCAGGCGATCGCGTTCAGTGGGTACTTGAGTCCAGGCACTAGCGCCCAACCCAAAGGGAGTATCATTTGCCAGCGCAATGGCAGCATCGATATCAGCAACCCGAAACAGGAGAGCAACGGGACCAAAGAATTCTTCTTTGGCGATCGCCGTATCCAAGGGAATGTCTGCCACGATGGTGGGTGGATAGAAGTTACCCGGTTTCAATCGATCATCCAGCGCCAGGGCACTGGGGTCGCCCCCCACCAATACCCTGGCACCCACTTGACGGCACATGTCTACCTGCTGCACAAGATCTTGCAAAATCGTTGGTGTAGCAAGAGGTCCAATATCGGTATCGGGCAGGGCTGGATCGCCTATGGTTAACGCCTGGTATTTCTCAACCAATTTTTGGGCAAATTCATCGGCGATCGCCTCGTGCACAATAAACCGCTTTGCCGCAATGCATGATTGTCCGTTGTTAATCATGCGAGCCGTGACCGCAGTTGCCACTGCCGCATCCAGATCGGCACTGGCGAGGACGATAAACGGATCACTCCCGCCCAACTCCAGCACTGTTTTTTTGATGTGTTTGCCAGCATAGCTGGCGAGACTGGCTCCGGCAGGTTCACTTCCTGTTAGTGTGCCCGCTTTAACGCGATTGTCTGAAATGATCGAGGCAACTTGATCCGCTCCGACTAAAAGCGTTTGAAAAACCCCTTCTGGAAATCCGGCTTTTAGAAAAATCTCCTCAATGGCTAAGGCACATTGCGGCACGTTAGACGCGTGTTTTAGTAGCCCCACATTGCCTGCCATCAGTGCCGGAGCCGCAAACCGGAACACTTGCCAAAACGGAAAGTTCCACGGCATCACTGCCAACACAGGGCCGATCGGTTGATAGCAAATAAAGCTAGAACTTGCATCCGTTTCAATCACCGCATCGGCTAAAAACTGGGCAGCGTGTTCTGCATAATAACGGCAGACCCAGGCAGATTTCTCTACCTCTGCGATCGCCGCCTTAATGGGTTTGCCCATTTCCAGTGTCATCAGTTGACCGTAAGTCTCTTTATGGTCAAGTAAGACCTGTGCTGCTGCATTCATCCAGTCAGCTCGTTGCTCAAAGGATGTCTGCCGATGCTGTTCATAGGCGTGTTGTGCCCGATCGAGTTTCTGCGCGATCGCCTCATCTGTTAGAGCTACAAAAACCTTCACGGTTTCCCCTGTCGCCGGGTTGATCGTAGCGATACCCATGACAAATCTCCTAATTCCCTATTTCCAGTGTGGTCAGAAAAAAAGTCTGAACCTTAAGAAGTTTGAAATTTTTGATAAACCGTAATGAAATGAACACGTAGCATTGCCTAATCCAGCGATGAAATTGGGTGTGAGTGCCGCGCGGAGCGCAGCACTCATACCCAATTTCATCGCCTAAATCAGCATCGCCGAACCCGTTTCCCAGCATTGCGAATTTAAGAGATGATTTTTGTAGGGCAGGAATGCGATGCATTCCTGCCCTACAAAAATCATCTCCGGATAACAGCCACCATGAATTTGCCTACCTGGATTACGGTTTCGCGCCTTGTAGGGGTGCCTTTTCTGCTCTACCTCCTGGTTCAGCCAACCGAGTTAAACCGCTGGATTGCCCTGGTGATCTTTTTAGTAGCGGCGGGAACAGATTGGCTGGATGGCTATCTGGCGCGGCGGTTGAATCAAGTGACCGATCTGGGCAAATTTCTCGATCCATTGGTAGATAAGTTGCTGGTGTTGGCTCCGTTGCTATCGCTGGTGGAATTGGGGCAGGTGCCTGCCTGGGGAGTCTTTTTAATTTTGGCAAGAGAATTGGCGATCGCCGGATGGCGGGTCAATCAACCTAAAATTTCTGGGGCAAATCTGTGGGGCAAACTCAAAACCGTCAGTCAAATTGTGGCGATCGCATTGCTCATTGCACCCATCACTGCCTCTACGATCTATGCCATTATTACTTTCTGGTTATCTGTCGGGTTGACCTGGGCTTCGGGCATTCTCTATCTATTGCCAGACCGTACAACATCAACCTGAACTATGGCTAGTTGTTGCGAACACCAAATTTTGCAACATGGGGTGGGGGGCTGCGCCCCCACGCAGGGGTTCCACCCCTGCACCCCGTTGTAAAACTTTTAATTGGTCTGCTAGTGTTGCAAACACCAAATTTTGCAACATGGAGGTTTGGGGGCTGCACCCCCAAGAGGGGGTTTTACCCCCTCCACCCCCTCTAAAACTTTTAAGTTGGTGTACCAGCGTCTAAAGCAATTAAATTACATGACGCTCTCTTCACGATACGCTAGGTTAGAGAACAGGGTGAAACAAGCCGCGAGATATTGTTGAATCGGGGAAGATTTTTGGCTAGAGGCACGCTTCCAGCAAAAAATGACCCTCAAATTAGTTTTGTCAGCATTTCAATGGCATGCAGGGTCTACCAACCATTTCTTAGTGTAAGGCTGACGCATGTTGGTTCATAGGGCGAGCTTAGCCACCCCATCAACCAACATGGTTTGAATAGAGCAGGCTTGAATAAGCCCTATCGTTATCGGATCTGAAAGTGAGCAAGGCTTAATAGCGGGACGAGTTTGAACGCGAAACCTGCGGTTTCGCGTTCAAACTCGTCCCCAAACTCAGTAACTCTCTGAGATTGCATCACGCCATCCGTTTAAGGTGACAGCTCTGCATGGTGTTCCGGTCAGCTACAGACTGTTGATTTTTATTGAATTTGTGATCTGACAGGGTGTTATGCCTTCAAACCCGTGGGGATGACATGATGGAACGTGGCGTGCTGCGTTTCCATAGTTTACCTGTTTTGCCTCATTCTGCCTCAGGTGTATCAGCTATGCCCACCCTAGAGTTGCATAGATCCGTGTTCTGCCCCCATTCAGTGATTTTTGCTACATCCACCAGGGCTGACTTTCAGACCTTTAAATAGGGCACTCTATCCATAAAAGGGCTATAGCTTTTAAGACAATTCCTGATCCATACATTGCATCCGTCAACTGCGATGGTTGATTGACTCATGATGCAAAAGGTAAATCATATAGAGCCAATGTCGCAAATAGTCTCACATCAAGAACAGTTACTCCATCGAATTACGAATCGCATTCGGCAATCTCTAGAATTACCCGCAATCCTCAATACGGCGGTGGAAGAAATTCGGACATTTCTAGACGCGGATCGAGTCAAAATCTATCAGTTTGAGACAGATGGAAGTGGCGAGGTGGTGGCTGAGTCGATTCACGATCAGCGATTGCCACCCTTGCTCCATTTGCGATTTCCAGCCGGAGACATTCCACCTCATTCGCGGGAAATGTTTGTCAAAGCCAGACAACGAGTCATTGTGGATGTTCCGGCTCAACGTAAAACCATTGACTGGTTAGATGGGTTAGATCTAAATGATAGTGCCTCTGTCAGCGATGTCCGTTATACGCCTGCCGACCCTTGCCATTTGAAATATCTTGCCAAAATGGGGGTTGCTGCCTCGTTGGTGTTGCCAATTTTGCACCAAAATTCGTTGTGGGGTTTGTTAGCCGTTCACCATGCCAGTAGTCGCCATTTTTCCAGACGGGAATTGCAGATTGTGCAGTTGCTGGTCGATCAAATTTCGATTGCGATCGCCCAATCCAATTTGCTCAGCCAGGCTCGTCTGCAAGCCCACCATGAAGCCATTATCAACAAAATATCAAGTTTATTGCATTGCCCATTAAAGACTTCTGAAATTCGGCAAGCCATTGTAGAAGCTGCCGTCGAAGCGCTCTATGGTTCGGGTGGACGGCTTTATATTACGTCTGAACCGACGGGAGAACCGGCTCAATTTTATGTCACAGGCGAACAACCCCATCATCCGTTTGTAGAAGAAACACCGGGTTGGCAACACTTGTTGGGTTGGAATACCAAAATTGATGCCCAGAGAAAATTATCAGATACCGCCAAAGCCTGGGAAAAGAATGGGCGATCGCTGTTTAACACCTATCACACAGACTTATCTGCGGATAATGTGCCGCATCTTTATACGCTGTCTGAACTCTGCCAAATACCGCAACTAGACGCGTTAGTGAGAACGTTTAAGCCAACAGCTATTCGTTCGATTGCGATCGTGCCGTTAAAATTTCATCACCAATTAATTGGGTGTTTGAGCATCTTCCGCAATGGCTACGACACCGAGATTCTATGGGCAGGACAACAAGATGATGATCACCGCAGTGATATGCCTCGTGCCTCGTTTGCCGCGTGGCGTGAAATCAAAACCGATCAGACGCCAACCTGGAGAGCCGATGAAGCCAAATTGGCACAATCGATTGGTCTACACATCTACATGTCGGTCACCCAAAAACGGGTAGAAGCATTGATTCGATATCAGGCATCCCATGACACCCTCACCCAACTGCCTAATCGCCTGCTATTTGATGAACAACTCTCGTTAGCGCTGATTCAAGCCAAGCAAACCGATGAAATGTTGGGTGTTGCGTTTTTGGATCTAGATCGGTTTAAAACAATCAATGATACGTTGGGGCATGCCATTGGCGATCAGCTCTTGCAAGAAGTGGCGCAACGGTTAGAAACCTGTCTTCGCCCCTGTGATGTAATTGCCCGCTGGGGCGGCGATGAATTTACGTTATTGTTGCCTCACCTCAACTGTGCAGAAGATGTCACCGCAATTTCGCAACGGATTTTAGATGTATTGGGTAATCCGTTTTATTTAAATGACCAGGAATTGTATGTCACTGCCAGTTTAGGAATTGCCCTGGCACCCTATGATGGCGAGGATGTTGAAACGTTATTGAAACATGCGGATGCGGCAATGTATCAAGCCAAGCGTCGGGGCAAAAATAACTATCAGCTTTTTATAGAAGAAATTAATAATCAGGCATTAGAGCGGTTGGCTCTGGAAAGCGATTTGCGTAAAGCACTGGCAAAAGAAGAGTTGCTGTTGTATTACCAACCCCAGGTCGATATCTATACTGGCGAAATTATTGGATTAGAAGTTTTACTACGGTGGCAGCATCATCAGTCAGGGTTGATTGCCCCCAGTCAGTTTATTCCTTTAGCAGAAGAAACAGGGTTGATTTGTCCGATTGGCGATTGGGTTCTGTGGGCAGCGTGCAAACAGCAACGACTCTGGCTTGAAGCCGGACTGCCAGCGATCCGGATTGCCGTGAATCTGTCGGCTCGTCAATTTCAACAAGCCAATTTAGCCAACAGCATTATTCAAATCTTGCAGTCAACTGGCATTCAACCCGATGATCTGGAGTTAGAAATTACTGAAAGTGCGGCAATGCAAGATTTAGACTACACGATCAGCACGTTGAAAGAATTACGCAGAATTGGCGTTCAGATTACGATTGATGACTTTGGCACGGGTTATTCTTCACTCAATGCCATTAAACATTTTCCCTTACATACGCTGAAACTCGATCAATCGTTTGTGCGAGAAGCCGTCCATAATCGCAGTGATGCAGCGATCGCCCAGGCCGTGGTATCTCTAGGGCAGGGGTTAGGGTTAAATGTCTTAGCAGAAGGGGTAGAAACTCAAGACCAGTTAGAATTTTTGCGGTTGATTCAATGCCATAGTGCCCAGGGTTATTTGTTTAGTCGTCCTGTACCAGCAGACGAAGTTCCCAACCTATTTCAACGGATTCCGTTTTCGCCCTGGAGCCCAAACCCATAGGCGAGTGGATGATGAAGACGCGCCAAACCTATGCCCCCCCGTAGTCCTCCTTGGCAAGGGGGACGGCGACAGCCGGGGGTCAATCAAACGCAGCCTCATATCAAAACGGTTTGAGAACCCGCGCTCCGCGCGGGTTCTCAAACAACCCTTGTCTTACAGCGCTTCGCGCTTGGATATGGTTAGATTGTTTGTTGCGTGCCGCGCAGAGCGCGGCACGCAACAAACAATCTGTGGCTTAAGCAATTGAACATAGCTATAATCAACCGCTCGACTGCTATATAGCGCTGTGCAGGTTGATTCAGTAAGGTGTTGTGGGGCGCGGAGCGCCCCACAACACCGTTTCTGTACTGAACGAACTTGCATACTGCTATATATAGGAATCAACGTAATCAAAACAAGCGATCGCCAGTCTGAATGTCAAACCAGTGGAGGTGGTTGGCAGGCAACGTCAGGGCGATGGCATCTTCGTTCCAGGTGCGATCGGTAGGCAAGAGAATCCGGAGGGTGATATTTTCAGCGCCCTGGAGATAGACGCTGACGAGATTGTGCATTCCTAAATTTTCAACCAGATAAACTTTGCCGTGGAGCAGAGGGCGATCGCCAGGTTCTGCCAATCTCACATGCTCAGGACGAATACCTAAAATGAGTTCTGCGGGTGGGGTACCGTTACCGGGTAGAGGAATCGTCGTGTTGCCTAAAACAACGGCATTCCCCTGGCAGTTTAGCGGCAGCAAATTCATCTGTGGGCTACCAATGAACCCGGCAACAAACTGATTGGCAGGACGGGTGTAGATCTCTTGGGGTGGAGCCAGTTGTTGCAAATCGCCGTTATATAGCACAGCCACTTTACTCGAAAGGGTCATCGCCTCGGTCTGATCGTGGGTGACATAGACGACGGGGGCATTTTGTGCGGCAAAGAGTTGCTTTAGATCTGCCCGGACTTGCTCTCTCAGCAAGGCATCTAGATTGCTCAACGGTTCATCTAATAAAAAGACATGGGGTTGGCGCACCAAAGCCCGCCCCAGGGCAACCCGTTGCCGTTGTCCTCCCGAAAGTTTGCCCGGTTTTCGATCCATTAAACTTTCCAATCCCAACACGTGCGCCGCATCTGCTACGCGTCGCCGAATTTCGTCTGGGGCAACTCGTCGCATTTTCAACCCCGATGCGATATTTTCAAACACCGTCATGTGGGGATAGAGGGCATAGCTTTGAAACACCATGGCAATATTGCGATCGCCCGGTGCGACCTGGGTAACGGTGCGATCGCCAATATAAATCTCGCCCCGTGTTGGCTGCTCTAACCCCGCAATTAACCGCAGCGTTGTGGATTTTCCGCAGCCCGACGGTCCCAATAACGTCAAAAATTCGCCATCCTCTACACTCAAGCTTAAATCTTTGACCGGAATAATCTTGGAATTGTAGGTCTTGTTCAGGTTTTGGAGTTTGAGGTTCGCCATGATCAGGAGTTAGGAGTGGGGGATAGAGAGGAGACGTTGAGCTTCAAATCGGGGCGTCATTTATTGCAACGCTGACGGCGTTGGCGTTGTAAAAAACGATTCCTCGATCGAGAACATCATGGATTGAAAATAGGATTGGAAATGGACTGGAGCACGGTTTTTCCGGTCAGCCTTTGACCGCACCAGAGGTCAAGCCCTGAACAATTTTGCGCTGGAAGAAGAGGACGAGGATGATTAAAGGTAGCGTACCGACCACCGTTGCTGCCGCAAGAGGTCCGTAGGGAATATCAAAAACGGAAGCCCCACTCAGTTGAGCAGCCGCAACGGGGATGGTTTTCATTGAGTCGCGGCTAATAAAGGTCAGGGCAAAGATAAATTCGTTCCATGAGAAAATAAAGGCAAGAATACCCGTTGTCACCAGTGCCGGAACAGTCAGCGGCAAGAGGATTTGGGTCAGCATTTGCCAGGTGTTATAGCCATCAACCTGGGCAGAATCTTCCAGGTCACGCGGCAGTTGTTGAAAAAAGCTACGCATTACCAGAATGGTCAGCGGGATATTGATGGCAGTATAGGGGATGATTAATGCCAGATAATTATTGCCCAATCCCACCGCCCGAATCATTTCTAGCAATCCCAGAAATAGCAGGATGTAAGGAAAAAGGGTAACGATCAGCACCCCTGCCAGAATGAGGTTCTCACCGGGAAGTTTTAGCCGAGCCAGCGCATAGGCAGCAGGAGCGCCAATCAGCAAACATAACCCGGTTGACGTTACGGCAACAAACGCACTGTTAAAAATGTATTGCCAAAAGGGGCGTCGATGAAACAGTTCGCTATAGTGATCCAGGGTTAGCCGTCGGGGAATGTAGACATTGGGGATGGCGGAGATATCGGCGTTGACTTTGAAGGAAGTCAAGAGTTGCCAGAGTAAGGGTGCCAGACTAAAGATGATCAGCGCGGCGATCGCGATCGCCAACAACACATTTCCCCAGGAAATTCCTTCAGGTCTGTCCAACGGGGCTTGGCTAGAGCGATTGAGCATTGCCATTGATCGTTATTCCCCCGTTGCACGACGAACTTTAGAAAGTAGCACGGTGGCGATCGCCACTGCCAGAATTAGCAACACAAAAGTAACCACCACTAAAGCCGCACCATAGCCAAAATCGAGATAGCGCATAATCGTGGCATAGATATAAATGGACACCATTTCTGTTGCCCCAGCGGGTCCACCAGCAGTCATCACCTGCACAAGATCAAAAATGCCAAATGCCTGGGCAAAGCGAAACAGCGTCGCAATAACAATTTGTGGCATCAGTAAGGGCACAGTAATCTGACGAAAACTTTGCCACGCCGACGCACCATCCATGGCATGAGCTTCGTACAGATCTTGGGAAATAGACTGCAACCCTGCCAGTAATAAAATGCTGATAAAAGACGTTGTTTTCCAGACATCAGCGGCGATCGTTGCCATCATTGCCAGCGTCGGATCCCCTAACCAATTAACGCCTGACTGAACGATATGCAGGCGCAATAAAATGTCATTCAACACGCCATATTGATCGTTAAAGACCCATGCCCAGGTCAGCCCAATCAAGGCGGTCGGCAATGCCCAGGGCAAAATGGCGATCGTTCGTACGGCACCCCGCCCCCGAAAGTTTTGATCTAACACTAAGGCAATGCCCATACCCAACAGCACTTCAAAAATTAGCGATGCGATCGTAAAGACAGCGGTATTGCCGAGGCTTTGCCAAAACCGTCCATCAAACAGCATCCGTTCGTAATTAGCACCACCAGAAAAGACAGGTTGCAGATGCGTTCCTAAATTCCGCGTAAACAAGCTGAGCCAGAATGCTTGCCCAATCGGATAGGCATAGACCAATGCCAACACCAATAACGCGGGTGCAATTAACACCCATCCGGTTCGTCGTTCTCGTTGTCGCAAAGTATTCATAGGCAGGGGCAGGAGGGGGATACATCATCGCACAGCCGTTCGTCCTAACAACCGTCGGGTTTCATCGGCAGCGGCGTTCATGGCATCTTCAGGAGAACTGCGCCCGGTGAGTGCTGCACTCAGGTAGCGCTGGAGGATATCGGATGCCTGGGCATATTGGGCGATCGGGGGACGCAATACAGCCGTTTGCAGCACTTTGTAAAGGTCGGGGTAAAAGTTAAATTTTTCGACGATCGCTGGATCAGTAAAAAGCGTTTTGCGGCTGGGAACATAGCCACTTTCTAAGATAAATTTCCGTTGAGCTGCTTCACTGGAGATGTATTGAATCAGTCGCCATGCAGCATCAGGATGTTTGCTCCCGGTGGCGATGCCTAAGCCCCACCCACCCAGGCAAGCCCCACTGGCACGTCCGGGTGCATGAACCATGGGTTTAATGCCAAATTTGCCGCGCACATCAGAATCGGGTTCATTGCCAAGACGATACGCGTAAGGCCAATTGCGCATAAAGACGGCACCACCACTTTGGAACAGGCGACGGGCTTCATCTTCTTGATACGTGGTGACACCTGCGGGAGAAATGCCTTGGGTAACGGTGCTTTTGAGAAATTTGACCGCTTCGATCGCCGATGAACTGTCCAACCCAACCTCCAGAGTTTCGGGATTGACCCAAAAGCCACCGTAACCCTCCAGCACTTCTACAAACATGGCGGGCAGTCCTTCGTATTGCTTGCCCTGCCAGAGATAGCCCCAGTTGGCAAGGTTCTTTTCCTGTGCCGTTTTGGAAAGTTCGACTAACTCTTGGAATGTTTCGGGCGGGGGGGCATCGAGTTGCTCTAGAATATCGGTGCGGTAATAGAGCATACCGGCATCAGAACGCAATGGAAGACGATACAAGCCGTCTTGATAGCGACTACCCGCCACATCTGCATCCAGAAATTCTGATAGTTCAGCATCGCTGATGCGATCGCTCAAATCCATCAACCATCCGGCTGCGGCAAATTTAGGCAACCAGACAACATCCATATAAACCAGATCGTAGGGAGAATCGCCCAATAAAAACGAAGACGTGTAGAGATCTTCAATCAAATTAGTGGCATTCGGTCCCTCAATCATCTCCAGTTTAATATCTGGATTTTGGGCTTCAAAATCATCCACAATGGGTTGCCATTGCGGGATTTCTAATGCTAGGAAAAGAACGGTCAACCGAGTCGGCTGTTGTGAAAAAACAGCGGGACTAATCAGCAGAATTCCTGACAAACATGCGATCGCCAATCCCACTAAAAACCAGCGACGCAGCTTCAAATATTCGAAGAAACGCTTCCATTTTAGGAATAAGAATTGATCGTTCATCTTCGATAACCATTAACGACAAGCTGCTTTCTGTAGCAATCTCAAATGGTTCTCACAAATCACCTATCTCACAACGGGTTTAAAACCGCTCATGAGAAAGCAGGGTATGAGGAATTACGAGTTCGACACATAACCAACATTGGTCAAGGTTGTCGAGGAAATTAGAGGAATGTCTTGTAAGTTTCTTGCTCAATTGTACCCTGTCTCTTGATCGGGTTGAGTTGCAGTTTGAAATGAAGCGATCGCCTCATCTAACTTCCATAACATGGCTCTAAACTCACGTTCGTGTTGCAATCCATCCACTTCGATTGCACCGTTATTTCCTACGATGAGAATTAGAGGATAGGGTTGATTAATAAAAAAAGTGGCTTCAATACTTGCCGTGGGAATCTGTGATATTTTCTGATGATCCAGAAAAAAAGTTAGTTGATTTGGATCTACGTAAAGATGATCTTCTTTACTTAAATAAGCACCTCTCGTCACCATGGCTGCAAGGATAATCAGACATTCAATCACACCAAACCAATCGAAATCAGACAGCAACCAGGCAAAAAAACTAGAGAAATTTACAGAGGTAAAGTTGGCACTGAAAGATTCTAGTGGTTGATAGATTCCGATCGATAATAAACCGGCAACATGGAGCAAATCTCCCACTCGGATCATTAAATTGAGAGTAATCAGAACAAATAAGAGAAATCCTGATCTGCGTAATAATTCACCCAGCAATAACCAGGAACTAGACGCGTGCCATTTGGAAAAAATATGCCATTTTTGTCCAATTTGTTGCACTCGAATTGTTTTAGGAAATCGTTCCGGTCGTTTCAGATCCTCTATTTTTAGAGGTGCCGCAGAATACGTATTATTTCCTTCACTGGCAACCAGTTGTAAAGGAACTTGAAAGCGATTGGCTAATACTCTGGCTTTCTTAAACGCAGTGGCGATCGCTCGTTCTTCATACAGCAATAGTGCCGTTTGATCGCACAAGACAATGTGAATCCGCCAAACTAGAGCGATCGCCGTTTGAAAGGCTCCTCCCTTAATTTGCGTGCGTTCTAAGGTAATTTTTTCGATCTGCCCAATGGGAAAGATCAACTGCTGAAGCAGTTGCAATGAATGCGATCGCGTTTGCCAGGTGGCGTCTTGGTCCGAAATCTTGAGGCGGAGACTGATTTGCTGTTGCCCATGAAAGTATTGATACCAGGCAAACTGACAATCTAAACACCACAGGGTCAGAAAAATGCTGATATTCAGGGCATCGTAAGCACGCGCATAATACGACACCAGAGACAGCACACAAAACAAACTGACTAAAAGAATCTTGGCAAGAAAATCGGTTTCCCTTTCTCGACGCAAAAAGTCAGACCAGATCAACCCGGTCACCAGTTCATACCCCAGTTCCAGCATTTTTTTGAAAACAACCAGGGGGAAAACCAAATTGGCATAGCGACCCCTGGACGTGTGGGGGATTTGGCTCTGAAAGGTGGTGGGAAGGCGATCGTTGCCGGACATATAAAATCAAATTGCCCAGGGAATAATAAGATTCTACGCGAGTCAGGAGGCTCTACTCGTTCAAATTCAGCATTCCCGTGACAACGATACCCGCCACAAACCAAGACAAGTTGAGAGAGCGACGGCTCTGCCGTCGCTCTCTCAACCAGCACTACAAGTTATTCCCCCTCATACCGATTTAATGTGAAGCTGCATCTTATTCAACCCCCGGCTGTCGCCGTCCCCCTTGCCAAGGGGGACTACAGGGGGTTCTAGTCTGGCGCAACTTCATAAAAGATTGGTATCACCCATTGTCTTCAGGAATCAAACTCGTGACCCATTGCTGCTCTGCTTGTGGACGCGCCAAACGCCAGGTTTCGTCGTCAGGCTGTTGTTGCAGATAGACTTCAAAAGTATTTTGATGTTGGGTGAGTTTATGGTCAGGAAATTGCAGCGTCAGGTCATAGGTGCCGCGCACCTGGTAAGCCTTTAAATCTTGAATCAATAGTGGTTTTTGCTCTTGGACTTTAACATGGTCAATGACAAAGGTAGGCAATCCAGCCTCTGTTCGATAGATCTGCTGCCCTAAATTTTGCTGAATTTGACCAAACTGTACGGCGATCGCCTTTTGCACAATTGTTTGCTTAGGAGCACCACCCGCACCACAAGCCGTTAACACAATCGCCAAAATCAGAGTGAGCAATACTCGTAACGCTACAACCATCTCAACCTTGTTTGATAAAACGTGAAGTCCCTCGACCCGATGAACACAAAATCAAGTTTTCGGATAGGCTCTTAAAGAAAGTATGCAACATCGCTCTATCCAATCTGTCTTTCTTGCAGCAAAACACCATGTCTAATAAAACACTAGGTCTTAGTGACCCTCTCCACAACTACTTGCTATCCCATTCTTTGCGAGAACCAGAAATTTTATTGAAATTGCGTCAAGAGACTGCCAAACACCCGATGAAGCAAATGCAAATCGCACCTGAGCAAGGTCAATTGATGGCACTGTTGATCCAACTGATGGGGGCAAAAAAAACTCTGGAGGTAGGTGTCTTTACCGGATACAGCGCTTTATGCGTCGCTCTAGCCCTACCTGATGATGGCAAGGTGGTTGCGTGTGATGTGAGCGAAGAATATACAGCGATCGCCCGTCGTTATTGGGCTATGGCAGGAGTTGACCACAAAATTGATTTACAGATTGCGCCAGCACTGGAAACGCTCGATCGGTTATTAGCCAGTGATCAGGCAGGCACATTTGATTTTGCCTTCATTGACGCCGATAAATCAAACTACGATGCCTACTACGAGCGATCGCTGCAACTGTTGCGTCCTGGCGGTTTAATCGCCATTGACAATGTTCTCTGGTCTGGCGATGTGGCTGACCCCCAGATTCAAAACAGCAGAACCAATGCAATCCGCGCACTCAACCAGAAATTGCATCAAGACGAACGCATTACGCTGAGTATGGTGCCCATTGCCGACGGTCTCAGCCTCGCCATTAAACGTGACGTACCTCAGGTGTAATAGCACACCCCTGAAAAGGTGGATAGCGATAGTGATATAGCAATTGAATGGTGCATTAGGACGGGGTGCAGGGGTGGAACCCCTGTCCGGGGGCACAGCCCCCGCGCCCCTATCCTGACCAGCCCTGCCGCTGCTAATCATAATTTTTTGTGGCGCGGGCGATGCCCGCGCCACAAAAAATCGGCGGTGCTGATTGTAGGGATAGTGCGATCGCATTCATCACACCCGCATTCATCACACCCACATCAATCGCGCTCAGCAATCCAATGCCCAACAAAAAGCCGGGAGTTTGACTGTCCCGGCATTGAAGCTTGAAAGTTGAAATTTTTATAGAGGCAAACCTCTGAGCAAAAACAAGTTTAGCTCAAATCGGTTTAGCCCAGGATATTACCGAAAGTTTCAAGTACACCAGACTTGAATACTTCATAAATCAGATAGGCAAAGGCTGCGCCGCCAATCCCACCGACCAGGAAGCTACCAGCAAACTCACTCCAACCCTCTTGAGTACCAAGAGCTTCTGGAGGATTTGGTGCGGTAACCGTTGCAATCGGCTTCTTCACCCCAACACTGCTATAAAGCGAGAGACAGAGCGTCAAAGCTGCAACTAAAAGCACGGCTTCAATTAATCCAACCAAATCGGCAAACGGAGTATTGCGGAATTGGCTGGTTAAAGCAAAAGGACCAAAGAGGAAATAGCCATGAGCCATCCCCACTTCCAAACCTCGACGCTGAGCGGATAGCCCAGCCCGGTAAGCAGGCAAACCATTAATTAGTGCCTTGGTAAACCCTGAGGAATTGATGGGGGTTGCCAAATTACCAATCTGTGGATCACCAGCCGGTGTCACTACATCCAGAGTCATGTTCGGTTTATCTCCAAAAATTCTGCTGAAACGTCTAACGATTGAGAGCTGTTGAAGTGCCGTTAAGCTTCTTCACGTTCAACGTAGATAAAAAAGAGTGTCATCGCCACGGCAGGGAAGATCGAACCTATCATGGGAACAAAAATTGAGGGCAAATAGGAAGCTGCCATAACCAAATTTCCTATGCAAAATTACAAACCGTCAGAACAGAATCTACTGCGAATTGAGAAGAATTGCTTAAATACTAAGAATATTTAACAAAACTGACCGATTTACAGGCGATCGCAGCCCTTGAAAATCAGTTAAGCAATATCTCTTTACAAATACGAACACCAATCACTCCAACTGCCCGCATACAATTTTCCGGTCTGAATCCCTGCCATTTCCAATGCCAGCAGATTGACGCAAGCGGTGACTCCAGAGCCACAATACACAATTACCTCATTGGCCTGCGCAACCTCTCCCCAGCGCTGTTTTTGTGCCTCTGGCGATCGCCCATAGCCGTCAGCATCCGTCACATCCTGCCAGGGATAGTTCACGGCACTGGGAATATGACCGGCAACGGGATCAATCGGCTCTCGTTCACCTCGATAGCGCTCTCCTTCCCGTGAATCAACCAACACCACTCCCGGCAAATCTTTACGCGCTTTAACGGTGTCAATATCCACCACCCAGTCCGCGTTAAGTTGAGGCACAAAATTTCCAGTTTGGGCAACAGGTCTATCCTGCACGACGGGATAATTGGCTTGCTGCCAACCCTTAAAACCACCATCCAGCAGCGCAACCCGGTTATACCCCAGATATCGCAGCAGCCACCAAAATCGGGCAGCAAAGCCAAACCGAGAATCATCATAGGCAACAATTAACTTTTCTGTAGAGGACTGCTCCGAATCAATCCCCAACGCCGAAATCTTTTTCGCCAATGCATCTAGATCAGGCAGAGGATGCCGCCCTCCATGTTGCTGTACGGGGCTAGACAGATCGTGATTTAGATCAAAAAAATGGGCACCCGGAATATGCCCTGCCTCATACTGCTGCCGTCCCAGACTGGCATCTGCCAGAGCAAACCGACAGTCAGCGATCGCCACGTTTGGATCGTCCAAATGCTCATACAACCAAGTTGCAGAAATTAAAGGATTCATTATTTTTTCTTAAAGTGGTGTCATACCTACAAATTGTGCACTCTGGGGTGTGGAGGCAGTGCCTCTACACAGGATATTCGGACTCGGGGATAAAGATTGCAGGCATTGGGTGAGAGCCCCGCAGGGCGAGGCTCCCACCCAATGCCGCGTACTTCATACTATTGAGAATTGCTATAAATAAAGTAATGACTCTTGCCGTTCGAGCAAAAGATGTCATAAAAAAGGCTTACCTATGAGGCAAATCACAGCCTTTTTCAGACAAGTAGGCTAAAAGATTTAGGATAGGGATTGAAAGGATTTTAACAAACACCCTAACTCCCAGTGAAGAGTGACGAAAATCACGGGATATGACTGACTCTCTAGCCAGAGAAGGGTCATAAATCTCCGTGAAAAACCTGATCTCCCTCTTTGTTTAATTGCCCATACTTAATACACACCAGATCTCAGAAAGTCAACGGGATGAATCACTCATAATGTTTTATACCTCCACTGATTCTGAACTCGGTGCCCCAACAACTGTTGAAGTGAACACTCTTCCAGTGAGTTCTCCTGACTCAGAACGTGCCAAAATTTTGGTGGTTGATGATCATCCCTCCAGTCGAATGACAGCCGTTGCATTACTGTCTGTAGAAGGGTACGACGTTCTGGAAGCTGACAGTGGTTTAGCGGCACTGGATTGTGTTGCCGATGCAAAACCCGATCTGATCTTGCTGGATGTGATGATGCCAGAGATGGATGGCTATGAGGTTTGTCGGCGGCTCAAGCAAGATGAGCAAACTCGTCTTACTCCAGTTGTGTTCGTTACTGCCCTAAACGATCGGCGTGCCCGCTTACGAGGCATTGAGGCAGGTGGAGATGATTTTCTATCTAAACCCTTTGACCAACTGGAGTTGTCTGCCCGAGTCAAATCCCTCATCCGGCAAAAGCGGTTAAACGAAGACTTAGATCACGCTGGGCAAGTCCTTTTTACTCTGGCTCGCACCATTGAAAGCCGAGACCCCAACACTGGCGACCATTGTGAACGTCTAATCGTGGTGTGCAGGGCGTTTGGAGAATTTCTAAATCTGTCGCGCAACGAAATTCGAGATTTGGTCTGGGGAGGATACCTGCACGATATTGGCAAAGTGGGCATTCCCGATAGCGTGTTGCTTAAGACAGAACCCTTAACCCAAGACGAATGGTTGATTATGCGCCAACATGTGCTGATTGGCGAACAAATTTGCCAGCCCTTGCGCACCATGAGAGGGGTGGTGCCCATTATTCGGCATCACCACGAACGCTGGGATGGTTCGGGCTACCCCGATGGCTTAGTCGGTGATAATATTCCCTATCTGGCGCAGGTCTTTCAAATTGTCGATATTTACGACGCCTTAACCCACGAACGACCCTATAAATTGCCATTTAGCCCTGAAGAGTCCTTAAAAATTCTGGATCAAGAAACGATGCGCGGCTGGCGCAATCCAGACTTAGTCAAACTCTTCACAAAATTTGTGTTGCTTTGGGAATCTCAAAAATAACGTCTGAGTCTTTTCCGCAGGGCTGAAATCCACGGTTCGAACTCAGATGTGAACTTTATAGCAGTATATAAGTTCGTTAAATACAGAAACGGTGTTGTGGAGCGCGGAGCGCTCCACAACACCGTACTGAATCAACCTGCACAGCGCTATATATAGTAATCGCAAATAGAGTGTGAGAGGCGTACCCTTTCGGGGTGCGCCTCTCACAAGCCGCTGATCTTATAACTTATTTAGGACTGCTATAGAATAAAGTGGGATTGCGATCGCCACTTTTATGTTGTGTCGGTGCCCATAAACGCGTTGTTAAAGATGGCATTGCTGAGGATCAGTTACAAAAGCCGATGATGCATCAACCCAATAGCGGGGTGATTATAGGTGGGCGTTACCGAATCGTTACGTACTTGGGAGGTGGCGGGTTTGGTCAAACGTATCTGGCGGAAGACATTCATCTTCCCGGAAATCCTGTGTGCGTGGTCAAACATCTCAAGCCGCGTCTGACCGATACCCTTAGTTTAGATACTGCCCAACGCTTATTTGAAACCGAAGCGCAGGTTCTTTACAAACTCAACGAGTATAGCCAGATTCCTCGGCTGCTTGCCCATTTTGAGGAAACTCCAGAATTCTATCTGGTTCAAGAATTTATTGAAGGGGAAAATCTCAGTCGAGAGCTGATTTTAGGTAGACCGTTAGATGAACCTCAGGCGATCGCTTTGTTGCGCGACATTCTTCAAGTCCTCGTTTTCATCCATCAGCATAATGTCATCCACCGCGATCTCAAACCCTCCAATCTAATTCGCCGAAAACGAGATGGCAAAGTCGTTGTCATTGACTTTGGTGCGGTCAAACAAATCAGCACTCAAGTGCTTCAGGTGCAAGGGCACACCACTCGTACCATTGCCATCGGGTCTCCGGGGTATATGCCGAGTGAGCAAATGGCAGGCAAACCACGCTTTTGCAGCGACCTCTATGCGGTCGGCATGATCGTTATCCAGGCACTGACCGGGCTGCATCCACGAGATTTACCCGAAGATCCGCTGACCTATGAAGTCATTTGGCACGACCAGACGGGGGTCAATCCTAAACTTGCGGTGATTTTAGATAAGATGGTGCGTTACGACTTTCGCCAACGGTACCAATCGGCAATGGAGGTGTTAAAGGATTTAGAACATCTGGAATCTCCGGCATCCTCGCCCTTGCTGATCGATCTGGGGCAGGCAACGGCAGAGCCAACGATCGCCAATCCCAATACTCGTGTTCAGATTCTCACCCACATTTCCGGCGGTTCCTCGGAAACCGTTTCCGAACGAGGTTTAGATTATGCTCGCCTGAAAGAATTGCTGGCAGCTCAATCTTGGCGAGAAGCCGATGAAGAAACCCGCCGACTGATGCTGAAAGCGTGCGATCGCGAACTACGCCTGCGAACCGAAGATATTCGCACCTTTCCCTGTCGAGACTTACACACGATCGATTCCCTGTGGATGGATCAGAGCAATAGCTTGTTTGGTTTTAGTGTGCAAAAAGAGATTTGGCAAAGCGTCGGTGGTAAAACCGATGGTAGCTATGAAGCCTGGGAAATGTTTTTAAAAACGCGGGCGCGGTGGCGAGTGAATAGTCCCTGGCATCGCTTTGGCAGTCGGGTCGGCTGGTGTACCAAGCAACGCTGGTTGAGTTATAACGCGCTGACATTTGCTTTAGATGCGCCCAAAGGGCATTTGCCTTCCTGGTACATGGGGTCAAGAACCACTGGAGAAAGTGCTGGCAGCATCATGGCAGCCCTTTTTGCCCGGATTGAAGTGTGCAGACCCTATGTCCCTCAGTTGGAAATTACACAAAAGCTATAGTCATGAGTGAAACAGCGGCGCTCCGCGCCGCTGTTTCACTCATGACCATCCTGATTCTGCGGACGTAGCGCCTATTTGGATAGAAACTTAGCAGGGCGTAGGCGGCGTTTCCAGTCTTTCACGGCAGGATTTTCGGGATCAATTTTTTCCCACATATTCAGCCAACCCCGCGCACCATCTTGATTTTTTTGGGCAACGAGGAGTTCGATATTCATATTAGCGAACGCTGCAAATTCCCCAATATGGAACCGTTTTCGAGAAATTAAGGGCTTTAATATCGCTTCTGCGGCTTCAAGTTTGCCTTGATCAATCAGTTGGCTGGCGATCGCCACTCGGGCAAACACATACTCTGGAAAGCGATCGATGATCTCTTGCAGTAAAGCATTGGCGTCGTCCATCCGATCTTGCAATTCGTAAATTGCTGCCAGATTGTTGAGCAGATCGGGGGCATCAGGTTCTAAGGCGATCGCTTGCTTAAACAACTGTTCAGCTTGCTCCAGCGCCTGTAAGTCTTCCTCTTTCATTAAGGGAATGGCTTGAGCCAGCAACTTTTTCACCTTAGCCGAATGAGTATAGAGTAAATCATTATGAAATTCATAGCTGATCAGCATGATTTCACGCCACTCACCCTGAATCCACATTCGCGACTTTTCGCGAGACAATAGCCCAGCTTCAGACGCTTTCATGGCAGCTTGATTGCGCAAACTATCGGGACCGCGATCGCTCAAGGCAAAGTCTCGGAGCGCTTCTAACATTTCTGGAGTTTCCGTAAACTCAGCTACCCGAACGGCAAACTCTCGACCTTGAGGATCACCCCGATCTAGCAACATGGGAACGAGATGCAATAACTCAGGATGCTCTTGCAGATAGCGTTGGGTGGCTTGCTGAAACTTGCCAGATTCTCGAGAAGCAGTTTTGGTCATGACGATCAGATCGTCCAGCATTGTTCGAGTCAGCCAGCTTCCCATATCAAAACTCCAGGGAGCGTGGCGTTCTCCGACCGGGCGCTTCAGGTCGTCTAGATTATTTTTGGCAAGGCTAAATTGGGGCGATTTTTTTAATGCCTCTTGCCATTGTTTTCGAGCGTCTTTGGTTTTGCCCAAACGCATCATGGCAACGGCAACCAGATGATTAAACAATGGATTAATAACTGATGCCGCCTCACCCGATGCCGTTGCTTGGTCAAATAAATCGAGAATGCCCTGATAATCTGCCAAAAAACTCAAGGCTTCGACTTTTTTAACCCACAGCTCAGATCCTGTAACAGGACTCTTTTTTAACCGTTCCGCATAGTCTTTTGCCGCTTCAACCTGACCATTGAGATAGAAAAATCGGGTTAAGTTGGACAGCGCGTGGACATTCTCAGGATCGATTTCAAGCGCTTTTTGAGCCGTGGCGATCGCTTCAGACGTGTTGCCCTCCATGAAAAACACCAGGCTCAAATTATTCCAGCCAGCAATAAAGTCGGGGCGACGGCGGAGCAATTCTTGTTCCATGAGACGCGCCTGCTCATACGCTCCACTCTCTAAATACGCTTGTCCGCGTTCATGCAAAATGGCAAGTTCCAACCCGTCGTCTCCGGTGAACTGCATTTCAGCCTGCAAAGGCACCAGCTTTTCTTCTAAATTTGCCACCAGCTTGCGCGTTTCTCGGGCGTAGGCATGGTCGGGCCATTGCTCAAGAAAGTGTCGAAAGGTCTGCAACGCCAAAAACGGATGTAAGTTACTGAGATAGACACTCGCTAAATTCAGCGTAATCTCGGCATCGTTGGGATCGAGTTCTAATAATTGTTCGCAAATTTGTTGATACTTGGATAGGTGTTGGAGTTCGTAGTAAACCTGCCCCAGTAGCGTCAAAATATCTGGATTTTTGGGATGGCTACGGTTGAGATCTTCTAGTATTTCCATGGCTTCAGCCCATTTTTTGCGCCCGATCAGGGCACCGGCTTGGGCAAGCTCAACCGCCCAATTCCTGGCACCAAAGCCTGCGGGTTTGGGAGGTACTTTTCTTTTTTTGCTTGCCATACTAACGACTCCTCAGTAGCTTGGGACGGTTCGAAATATTAAGGATCGCGGACTTTATCGATACCTGATGCGTTTAGAAAGAGCGACAGTGCTACGGTTACTCTTCCTAAAAAAAATGGCAGGTTAATAGATCTGTGATCCTTAGGAATGGGAATTAAATAACTCCGATGATGTGTTGTACGGGCGAACGGCTGTTCGCCCCTCCAAACGATTCAATATTCGATCTTATTTAATCCACGATCCTTAGGGATTGAAATCGGTCGGGCGATCGCGTGTTTGTATGTCTTCTAACAAACCACTTTCTGCGACCAGTTTGGGATAGAGGAGAATGAAAAAGATCATCCAGACTAACACGGGAACTGCCACTAACAGCGTCACCCAAATCAATTGAAATATCAGCCAACTGCCACTAATTAAGACTATTCCGGTTAACAGAATCGACCAGGGCTGACACCACCAGGGCTTGTGATCCCAAACGCTAGATTTTGGAGCAGGGTTTATCATCGCGAAGCGCTACAGATAGAATTTCTATATTGTGCGGAATTGTATGGGAATGTGGGGACAATTTGCTGATTTTTGGAAGCGCGGCGGAGCCGCGCTTCCAAAAATAAATCTTCGGTTTTATTAAATCCACGATCCTTAGTTTAACAATTGGAGACTAATGCCAATTTGTTTGAGGCTGAGCAGCATCAAGGACGTTGCTGATTTTGGAGTTGGACATGCATGTCCACCCCTAAGCATCATGCCTCATTCTTTTTTGAGAGCGACGGCTCTGCCGTCGCTCTCAAAAAAATAACTATGGCTTACTCAAGCGCCAAGCGCTGTTAGATGCAGCAATACCGGATCAAGGGATAAGGAGCTGTGTCTCCTGCCCAAGCCCTCCATGCTGCCCTCTATAATATGAAGGCTCATCTCGGTAGTGTGGTGGTGCTTCAAACTCGTTGTTCATTTTTTGAAAAAGCGCGCTCTGCACGCCTTTTCAAAAAATAAACAACAGATCTAGAACATCGCCAGTAGTGTTTCAAACTGGTGGTTGTCGGAGTGACCCACTCCGTCTGAGAATTAAACAGGGCAAATTACAGAAACCTGTAGGGAGACTGATGTGAGTCAAGGATTTGATTACGACCTGGTGATTGTTGGAGCGGGTGTAGGCGGACACGGTGCTGCGATCCATGCAGTCAGTTGCGGATTAAAGACTGCCATTATTGAAGCGGCGGAGGTGGGCGGCACCTGTGTTAACCGAGGCTGTATTCCCTCAAAAGCGCTATTGGCAGCATCCGGTCGAGTCCGTGAGTTGCGTAATGCCCATCACCTCAAGGCATTGGGTATCCAGATAGAACACGTCAATTTTGAACGTCAGGCGATCGCAGACCATGCGGGCAACCTGGTACTCAAAATCCGGGACGACATGAGCAACAGCCTCAAGCGTTTGGGCATTGATGTCATTCAAGGGTGGGGCAAGCTGGTCGGTAGTCAAAAGCTCAGCGTCAGCACCCCAGAGGGCGACAAAACGATTACAGCACAAGACATTATTCTGGCACCGGGTTCTGTGCCCTTTGTGCCCCCTGGCATTCAACTCGATGGCAAAACGGTATTTACCAGCGACGATGCCCTCAGTTTGGAATGGTTGCCACCCTGGATTGCGATCATCGGCAGTGGCTACATTGGCTTAGAGTTTGCCGATGTCTATACCGCTCTGGGCTGTGAAATTACTCTGATCGAAGCGCTCGATCAACTGATGCCCGGATTTGACCCCGATATTGCCAAGATTGCCCAGCGGGTGCTGATTGCCCCCCGTGACATTGAAACCAAAGTGGGGATGCTGGCAAAGAAAGTGACACCAGGATCACCCGTGGTGATTGAACTGGCAGATGCTAAAACCAAGGAAATCGTAGAAGTGGTGGAAGTCGATGCCTGTCTGGTGGCAACAGGACGAATTCCAGCCACCAAAGATCTGGGGTTGGAAACGGTCGGGGTAGAACCCGATCGCCGGGGGTTCATTGCGGTAGATGATCAGATGTCAGTGGTGTTAGACGGTCAGCCGATCCCACATCTCTGGGCAATTGGGGATGCCACCGGCAAAATGATGCTGGCACACGCAGCCTCAGCTCAGGGTGTGGTTGCTGTCGAAAATATCTGTGGTCGTCCCCGCACCGTCAACTATCTCAGCATTCCGGCAGCGGCTTTTACCCATCCAGAAGTCAGTTTTGTGGGTATGACAGAACCGGCGGCGAAAGAATTGGCAAAAGCAGAAGGATTTTCGGTGGGTGTGGCACGGTCTTACTTTAAAGGTAACTCTAAGGCGATCGCCGAAGGGGAAACCGATGGGATTGCCAAGGTCATTTACCGTCAGGATACCGGCGAAGTGCTAGGCGTTCATATCATTGGCTTACATGCGGCGGATTTGATCCAGGAAGCTGCCAATGCGATCGCCAAACACCAATCGGTTCATGAACTTGCCTTTATGGTGCATACCCATCCCACCCTATCTGAAGTGTTGGATGACGCCTTTAAGCGTGCCGTGGCAGCCCATTAGAAGACACAATCCGGAGAATTGGATGGTTCGCGCTCTGTGGAGTGCGAACCACCTAACGTTCACAATCTCATGTGAGGTAGGGCAAGAGGTGCGGCGACGCCGCACCTCTTACATCATGTTCGGGCGATCGCTATTCCCTGGCTGATCCCTGGCTGAAACTGGCAATTTTTTCTAATCCTAAGTAAAGTTAAATCACTTAAGATTTATTTATCTTCTCTAAACTTCTTAATGGGGTGTTGCCATCCCTCAGGTTCGCAGATCTGATAGAATCCACGTCTTTTTGAGAGAATCGATGGCTGCGCCATCGATTCTCTCAATGCGAGTTACAGGTTAGTTCATCTGTAATCCTTTAGATTTCTCAATTGTTATTTCGCCTAACCGTTAGTGAGCAATGCAGATTCGTCGTCGTCCTCCCAGTCCCGCTGTTTCCGTAGAATATCTGCGTTACACCGTTAAAGTGCCGAATGGAGATCCTCAACATATTTTGGAGGAGATCGTCTGGCACAAAGAAGCGGAAGTCGATCAAATGCGGGAACGCTTGCCCCTGATTGAGCTACAAAAGCGAGTTAGAGACGGTGCAGCACCGTTAGATTTTGTCGGGGTACTGCGCCAGGGTAAAACGAATCCAGCCTTAATTGCTGAGGTCAAAAAAGCATCGCCCAGTAAAGGGGTGATTCGGGCAGATTTTGATCCCGTGGCGATCGCCCAGTCTTACGAGCAAGGCGGAGCCTCCTGTATCTCGGTCTTAACCGATCAAAAATTTTTCCAGGGTAGTTTTGACTATCTCAAACAGGTGCGAGCCGCTGTTAACCTGCCCTTACTCTGCAAAGATTTCATTATCTATCCCTATCAAATTTATCTGGCACGGTCGTGCGGTGCGGATGCCGTGCTGTTAATTGCGGCAATTTTGCCCGACAAAGATCTGCAATATTTCCTCAAAATTGCGACCGCTCTGGGGATGACTGCCCTGATCGAAGTTCATACGCTAGAAGAACTAGACCGTGTGCTGACCCTGGAAGGGGTAACGCTGATTGGCATTAATAACCGCAATCTGCAAGATTTTTCGGTCGATCTGCAAACCACCCATGATCTGATCTCTGCTCGCAGCCAACTGTTGCAGGACAAAGGCATCCTGGTTGTGAGCGAATCGGGGTTACATACTCCCTCCGATCTAAAACTCGTCAACCAGGCTGGAGCCGCCGCCGTGCTGATTGGGGAATCGTTGGTTAAGCAACCTGATCCAGGAGCCGCGATCGCCAGTTTATTTTCGGGTTGAGCCGAGGTAGAGACGTTCAAGTGCGACTTCAATTCACGTATCCAACGTAAAAACTCCAGCCATCGCGCCACTTCTTCAGACAGTCACTCGCCCTATTACCCTTCCCTGGCTGCATCCCTACGTAAAGATTTATGAATTCTATTCCTCTGCCTTCTCACATTCACTATGAGCTACTTTTGCAATTGTTAGAACGCAAAACCATGTTTGCAGTCGGGCAACAATCGCCTCAGCACGAACAAGTGCATGAGCTGATTTCGACGTTGCGAAAAGCTCTGGCTCAACAAAAGCACCTGGAAGAGAACTGTGAAAGAACAGGTGTTCCTGTGGAATATCATTGGTCGCTAACCCAGGCTGAACCCGATCAAAATCCGCGATCTTCAAGCTTACCGAAGTCGAGTTAAGGCTTTTTTTAAGGTTCATCCCATTTGATCCCTTCCCTTGCGTCCCCTCAACTCGATAGAATACAAGCGATATTGAATCACTGCTCTGAGATCATCGCCATATTATGAGTGTAGTTAGCCAAGTAATTCTCAACGCCGATGACGAGCTCCGCTATCCCAGCAGCGGCGAACTAAGAAGCATCGGCGAGTTCTTCAAAACTGGAGAGCAACGGTTACGGATCGTTGCGACTCTGGCTGAAAATGAAAAGAAAGTGGTCCAGGAAGCCAGCAAACAACTCTGGCAAAAGCGTCCAGACTTCATCTCCCCCGGTGGTAATGCTTATGGCGATCGCCAACGGTCTCTTTGCTTGAGAGACTACGGTTGGTATCTCCGCCTCGTTACCTACGGCATTTTGTCTGGCGACAAAGGCCCCATCGAGCAAATCGGGTTGATCGGCGTTCGGGAAATGTACAACTCGTTGGGCGTACCCGTTCCTGGCATGGCTGAAGCGATTCGCTGCCTGAAAAAGGCATCTCTAGGGCTATTGAGTGATGAAGATGCGGCTGAAGCTGCTCCCTATTTTGATTTCATCATTCAAGCGATGTCTTAGATTAAACGATTGGGTTAGTCATTGATTTAGCTAAAAGTTTCAAATTTTGATTAGGTTATTTTTATCCCCACGGTTGGGAGAACCTTTGGATGTCTTGCATTCGAGCTTCTCTCAACGGTGGGGAAACTTTTTGGGGCGCTGTAGTGTAGCTACATAGTAGTCGAGGGATTAATTAGGACATGGGTTTGTGAGAACCCTTCTGATTGAATCGTCTTGACGGTTGCTATACTTCAAAATAAGTTGATGTAGTTGAATTCGATGCCAGAGTCTACAGTCTTACCATCAAGTTTTCTTGTTTTAGGATTCCATGCTCTCTCTGAACCCTTGCGAGTCCAGGTTTTAGAGTTATTGCGCGATCAAGAACTTTGCGTCTGTGACCTATGCGAGAAACTGGAGGTAACACAATCCAAGCTTTCGTTTCATCTGAAAACCTTGAAAACAGCGCAGTTGGTACGCTCCCGACAAGAAGGGCGCTGGATTTATTACAGTCTTAATCTGCCCCAGTTTGCTGTTTTAGAACAGTATTTAGCTGAATTTCGTCGGTTTAGCCCGATTATGCCCGCTCGTCCCTGCTGTGACTAGCTGAGAGCCATCTTTTAATAGATTTTGTTATGAATAAGCATCCCAGCAGAGCGTAGGGGCAAAGCATTCGAACCATGATTTTCGTCGTTCACTAAAGACTATCTAACGAATGCTTCGCCCTTACAGGTCTCGACGGTTGCTATGTTTGTGAACAGTGGTTCTTGAAACTGCATCCATCAACTTTATTAAGAATGTTTTTGGTGCAATGTGATCTGCTTGACTTACAATATCAACTTATTTTGAAATGATGGAGTTGGATTGCTATCTTATCCATCCAACACAACGATTACTGCAAACAAACGGGTATGACCATTCGCATCGGGATCAACGGATTTGGCAGAATGGGACGACTCAGCCTACGAGCTGCCTGGGGTTGGTCTGACCTGAAATTTGTCCACATCAACGAAATCAAGGGGGGCGCGGCTGCGGCTGCCCATCTCCTTAAGTTTGACTCAGTACAGGGTCGCTGGGCACCCGAGGTTACAGCCGATGGCGATCGCCTCTGGATTGATGATCAGTCGCTGAGTTTTAGCGAGTATCCAACTCCTGGCGAAGTGCCCTGGGATGACCTGGGTGTGGATCTGGTGCTGGAGTGTTCCGGAAAATTTAGAACAACAGAAACCCTCGATCCCTACTTCAAGCGAGGCGTGAAAACCGTCATTGTGGCAGCTCCCGTAAAACACGGTGCCCTGAATATTGTCATGGGTATCAATGATCATCTTTACGACCCCGACCAGCATCCCCTGCTAACGGCTGCTTCCTGCACAACCAATTGTCTCGCGCCCATCGTTAAAGTGATCCATGAAGGCCTGGGGATTCGGCATGGGGTGATCACAACGATCCACGACAACACCAACACTCAAACCATTGTGGATGCTCCGCATCAGGACTTGCGTCGAGCCAGGGCTACGAGTTTGTCATTGATCCCAACCACCACCGGATCTGCAACAGCGATCGCCCTGATCTACCCCGAACTCAAAGGCAAGCTAAATGGGTTAGCCGTGCGGGTGCCGTTACTCAATGCCTCGTTAACCGACTGTGTGTTTGAAGTCACGCGACCCACAACGGTTGCCGAGGTCAATGCTCTCTTGCAAACTGCCGCAGAGGGTTCCCTCAAAGGCATTTTGGGTTACGAAGAACGCCCTCTGGTATCGGTTGACTATAAAGGTGATCCCCGTTCCTCTATCATTGATGCCCTCTCGACCATGGTGGTCGATGACACTCAGGTAAAAATTCTTGCCTGGTATGACAACGAATGGGGGTATGTCAATCGCATGGTAGAACTGGCACGCAAGGTTGCCGTTTCAGCGGCATGAGCCTCCAACTGTGTTTTGGATGGGGTGATGATTTTGAACAGCTGACTGAGTCAGCTGTTCAAAACCACCACCCATCCTGGAACTTTCCTAGAACATCACTCCCCCTCTTGATCACCCCTGAAGCTATGACCTCGTCTACATCACCTGAACAAGCTGGAATTCGCAATTATGCCCTGGTTACGGCTGCCTATTGGGGGTTTACCCTCACCGATGGGGCACTGCGGATGTTGGTGCTGCTGTATTTCAATGAGATCGGCTACAGTCCGTTGCAAATTGCATTTCTATTCTTGTTTTATGAAGTGTTTGGGGTTGTCACCAACTTTTTGGGTGGGTGGATTGGCTCCCAACTGGGTCTGAGACTGACGCTCTATACCGGAATTGGGTTACAGGTATTTGCCTTGATCTTGCTATCGTTTCTCAATCGCGATTGGCAGCAAGGATTGGCGATCGCCTATGTCATGACAGCTCAAGCTTTCTCTGGCATTGCCAAAGATTTGACCAAGATGAGTTCTAAAAGTGCCATTCGTCTGGTGGTGCCCCAGGATGCCCAGTCATCGTTGTTCAAGTGGGTGGCAGTGTTGACGGGGTCAAAAAATGCCCTCAAGGGCATTGGCTTCTTTCTAGGAGCTGCATTACTGGCAACTTTGGGCTTCGTCAATGCCTTGTGGATGATGGCAGCCGGATTATTTTGTGTGATGATCAGTGGCTTTTTTCTGCCTCAAGGTATGGGCAAGATCAAAACCAAGGTCAAATTTACCCAGCTTTTTTCCAAGAGTGCAGAAATCAATCTCCTTTCTGCGGCACGTTTCTTTCTGTTTGGTTCCAGAGATGTCTGGTTTGTTGTCGGTTTACCTGTGTTCCTGCGTAGCAGCTTGGGCTGGTCGTTTTTTGAAGCCGGTGGATTTCTTGCCAGTTGGGTAATTGGCTATGGTGCCGTGCAGTTTTTTGCGCCAATGCTATTGAGTCGCTTTAATGGTGGACATCCCCCCAAAGCCAGCACGATTCAGTTTTGGACATTGACCCTAACCCTTGTGCCAGCGGCGATCGCGATCGCCTTGCAAATGGGACTTCCTGCCAATCAGGTGATTATCATTGGCTTAGCTGTATTTGGAATTGTCTTTGCCTTCAACTCTGCCGTCCATTCCTACCTGGTCCTGGCATTTACCGATGATGATAAAGTTGCGTTGAATGTTGGGTTTTACTACATGGCAAACTCCGGTGGTCGATTGCTGGGCACCGTACTATCTGGGTTGGTGTATCAGTTGAGCGGTCTGGTTGGCTGTCTGTGGGTGTCTACATTGTTTGTCCTGGCAGCCGGTGTGATTTCGATGCAACTACCAAATCCGCAGCCCACTAAGGCGATCGCCTGGAAAGCAAAGGAAGGAGACTAACGATATGACAACAGCGACGGTTAAACGCCTTTCTTTTCTCGACCGCTTTCTAACCCTGTGGATTTTTTTAGCCATGGCAGTTGGGGTTAGCATTGGCTACTTTTTTCCTACGGTGGATGCCATCATCAATCAGTTTCAAATAGGAACAACTAATATTCCCATTGCGATCGGCTTGATTTTGATGATGTATCCGCCACTTGCCAAAGTGCGATATGAGGAATTAGGAGATGTCTTTCGCAACAGCAAGATTCTCGGTCTATCACTGCTGCAAAACTGGGTAATTGGACCGCTTTTGATGTTTTTGCTGGCGATTACTTTTTTGCGCGACTATCCCGAATACATGGTGGGCTTGATCTTGATTGGGTTAGCTCGTTGCATTGCGATGGTGGTTGTGTGGAGTGATTTAGCCCGTGGCAATGCCGAATATACCGCAGGTCTGGTCGCCTTCAATAGTATCTTTCAAGTGATTTTTTACAGTCCCTATGCCTGGTTTTTTATCAGCGTTCTGCCTCCCTGGTTTGGCTTGCAGGGCAGTGTAGTGAATGTCAGCATTGCAGAGATTGCTAAAAGTGTGTTGATTTACCTGGGCATTCCCTTCTTAGCCGGGTACTTCACTCGCTTTTTTCTAATAAAAGCCAAGAGTAAAGCCTGGTATCACACAGAATTTGTCCCCAAAATTAGCCCGATCACACTGATTGCCTTGCTGTTTACCATCGTGGTGATGTTCAGTCTCAAAGGCAGTTTAATCGTCCAAATTCCGTTTGACGTCGTCAGAATTGCGGTGCCTTTGATTCTCTACTTCATCACCATGTTTTTGGTCAGCTTCTATATGGCATGGCGCATCAAGGCAGATTATTCTCGTTCGGCTAGCGTTGCCTTTACTGCCGCTGGTAATAATTTTGAACTGGCGATCGCCGTTGCGGTTGCGGTATTTGGCATTAATTCAGGGGCTGCATTTGCCGCCGTCGTCGGTCCCTTAGTCGAAGTTCCTGTGCTCATCGGGTTAGTCAATGTAGCGTTTTGGTTGGAACGACGATTTTTCTCAATCCCTACAGCAAAGCCATTTTCCTAGGACATGTTTTAAAACTCGATAAGAGGATTATTTTTTCGTGCGCTTCGCGCACGAAAAAATAACTTTAACCAGACGAAGCATGAATTACTACTATATCGAAATATAGCAATATTCGTTTTTGTCGATATTGCAGGATATACTTGAAGTAGATCACAACATAAACCCAATCAAAAAGTCTGCGGGATTTGCCAACAAATCATATCCCCCTTCATTAGGTGTGTTAAGCGCTAGACATAAAGCACCACAGGTGTTTCATTATGTTTCATGGTCAAGCAAGTCCCTTACGACGATGTCAAATCTAGTGCTTTGCCAACATTCAGATGTAGGGTAGCAAGGAGCCTTTAGACCTCGGAGGTTTTAAGAACCTCCGAGGTCTCGGGGAGCGCGATGAGATAGCAACTCTAAAATTTAACGCTGACAAAGCCTTAAGACACTGATTCAAAAGGTTGGGCAGTCCTAAAAACGTAACGATTTTTTGTTGGTACGATTCGCTATGAGTACTATTCAAGTCGATGTGTTGGGAACGGGTTGTAAAAAATGTCAGCAATTGGCAGCCAATGCCCAGGCCGCGATCGCGGCGTTACAGTTAGCGGCTGACGTATCGCATATCACCGACCCTATTGAAATTGCCAAACGTGGTGTCATGTCTACCCCAGCATTGGCAGTCAATGGCAAAGTGGTCAGCAAAGGAAAAATACTGAGTTCCCTTGAAATTCAACACCTTTTGCAAGCTTAATTCAGACAGGACAAACGTATGTTTGATCCGTTTTATCCTTTTGATTGGCTGGCAACCCAGATTGTTACCCGCCTCTTGGGTTTATCTGTAGAAACCCATCTAGGAGCCAGCCTGCATTTTTTTCTGTATGATGTGCCCAAAGTTCTCACCTTACTGATTGCGATCAGTTTTCTTGTGGGTACGGTTCAGAGCTTTTTGCAACCTGAAGCGGTGCGGTTTTGGCTAGACGGCAAGCGCACATTGGGCGGCAACGTATTGGCAGCGATAGTGGGCATCATTACACCCTTTTGCTCCTGCTCTGCGGTTCCCCTGTTTATCGGGTTTTTGGAAGCCGGGATTCCGCTGGGCATTACGTTTTCCTACTTGATCTCAGCCCCAATGGTAAATGAAGTTGCGGTGGTGTTGCTCTGGGGCTTATTTGGCATCAAGGTGACGCTTCTCTATATCGGGTTTGGGGTAGGCTTGGCGATCGCCGCAGGTTATCTGATCGGACGACTCAAGCTAGAAAAATGGGTAGAACCCTTTGTTTGGCAACTCCACAAAACTCGACAGGAACTCGCACAAGCAGATGCATTTGAACCCGATCGCCTCACCTGGAAGCAGCGATCGCAACAGGGATGGTTTCACTCCAGCCAAATTGTTCAATCGGTCTGGCTCTATGTCGTTGTCGGTATTGCCGTCGGTGCCGGAATTCATGGATTTGTACCCACGGCATTTGTCACTCAAGTGGCGGGTGCAGGTAATCCCTTTGCGGTTCCTGTAGCCGTGGCGTTAGGGGTGCCCTTATATGCCAATGTTGCTGGCGTCATGCCGATTACAGAAGCCCTGGTCAACAAAGGAATGCCACTGGGAACGGTTTTAGCTTTCACCATGGCAGTGACGGCATTGTCGTTGCCAGAAATGGTGATTCTCAGAAAAGTGCTGCGACCTCAGCTTTTGGCTGTATTCGTTGGCTTGACAACGCTTGGCATTATTAGCATCGGCTACTTATTTAATGCGTTGCTGAGCTGATGGATCTGGAGGAAGCGATCGCAAGATCAACGGATTGGATATTGATTCTCTATAGCAGCCGGAAGGCTGGTTGAACGGGGTGCAGGGGTGGAACCCCTGGCTGGGAGCGCAGCACCCACACCTCTACCGTCCTAACTATCTGCTCAATTGCGATATATTGACAATTATCAATATTGACGATCATCAATATACCGTGTTACGGTAGGCACTATGGAACAGCAATCAGTGATGTCCAACGCTCGTGTTCAGCTCCAACCCAGCGATCGCCTGGAAGTCGCGCCTCCGCAAGGATGTTGTGGGACACTGGCACCTTCAACGCTTTCAGAAGCGCACGCTCAACAATACGCAGAGTGGTTTAGGGTGCTGGCAGATCCAACCCGTCTGCGCATCCTCAATCTGCTGGCACGACATGCAAAACCATTGTGTGTTTGTGACATCGTTGGGCAATTTGAGTTGGGTCAACCGACCATCTCCCATCACTTGAAAATTTTGCGCGACAGTTGCTTTGTCAAAACCGAGCGCCACGCCAATTTCATTTACTACAGCATCAATCATGAGTGTGTCCCCGCACTTCCCGATGCTACCCGTTTAATTATGGGACTCTAAGGCGATTTCTAGAAAAGGTCATCCTCTGTTCAGTGTATCGAATATGGCGGTACGCATTAGGGTTAGGACGGGGTGCAGGGGTGAAACCCCTGCGTGGGGGCGGTGCCCCCACCCCCCTAATGTCTTAACTAAATTGCGTAGAGCCATATTGTCAATGTTCAATATTGCAGAATTTTATGCGACTGCTCCCGTTCATAACGCCCCCATCAACCATCCATTCAACCCTCTTTTCATCAACACCTTGGGCATTGCTTAGGATTACAGATTAATTAATCTTGCAATTCTTTTTGAGAGAGCGGCGGCTCCGCCGCTCTCTCAAAAAGAATCGGGTTTTATTAAATCCACGATCCTTAGTAGCAGAATGAATTTGAACCTGAACCCAAGGGGTTCAGGTTCAAATTCATCCCCCAAAATCAGCCCTGCCAAACTTATTCATTGCTAATAGGAGACACAATCATGACAACCTTGAAAACCCATGTGGCTTTGAATGTAACCGATGTTGAAAAATCTGTTGCCTTTTATCAGGCGATGTTTGGGGTGGTTCCGGTCAAACATAAAGTTGGCTATGCCAAGTTTGATCTAGAACAGCCTGCACTCAATCTGACGTTGAACGTTAACCAAACCGTACAGCCCCACGGCACCCTCTCCCATCTGGGTATTCAAGTCAGTAGCACTGAGGAGGTAAATGCTGCGATCGCCCGTTTTACTGCCGCAGGTCTGGATATAGTTGAAGAACAGAACACAGACTGTTGCTATGCCTTACAAGATAAGGTGTGGGTGACCGATCCGGATGGTAACCGCTGGGAAATTTTTGTCGTCAAAGTAGCCGATACTGCACCCGAGCAAACGATACCAACTACTCATCCAGCCGCTCAACCGCAGGCAGTCCGACCCTGCTATGCCTGAGTTTTTCATTCGTAAAATTTAGCGTTTTCCGTCCTACCCTTAACCTGAGGAACCAGAATTTGAGCGTAAGATAGAAATAATCCAACGCCAAGCCTATGACCCTCACTTCTTCCCAAACAGCTGAAATCACTGTTCGTCAACTTCAGCATCGTGATCTCGAAGCGGTTGAACAGCTCTGTCACGAGATTGATCACATCGAGTCTGGTGAAGCGTCGCCCCATGTGCGTAAGTGGCAGACAGTGAACCAATGGTATGGGGTCCTGAAGTTTCTCAGCATGTTCCCCAATCCATTGCAACACCTGTGCTCGGTTTATATTGCCGAACAAAGCGATCGCCTCAGAGGTGTGATCCAGGTCTCACCCTTCAACCGAACCCACAGCACATGGCGGGTCGATCAGGTGTTGGTAGGATCAGCCAGTGGCGACACTCAAAGCTTATCGTTGGACATTGGCTCTCAGCTATTGCGCCACTGTTTTCAAAGCATTTGGGAAGCCCGGACCTGGTTAATAGAGGTCAATGTTAACGATAACGATACCCTGGCGCTTTATCGGCACAACGGGTTTCAACCCCTGGCACATGTAACATATTGGACAATTTCGCCCGACCTGATTAAAGATTTGGCAGAGCGAGAACCCGATCTACCCAACCTATTGCCTGTCAGCAACGCTGATGCCTGTCTGTTGCATCAACTCGACACGGTTTCTATGCCGCCTCTGGTGCGTCAGGTATTCGATCGCAACATTTTAGATTTCAAGACAAATCTGATTGATGGTCTGGTGGAAACGATGAAGCATCGCCTCAGCCATACCGATGTGGTCAGTGGCTACGTGTTTGAACCCCAACGCAAAGCGGCGATCGGGTACTTTAAAGCGCATCTCAGCCAAAATGGCTCAAAACCGCATCGAGCAAATCTGACCGTCCATCCAGCCTATACCTGGCTCTACCCAGAATTGATGGCGCAGATGGCAAGAGTCGCCCATGTGTATCCGGCGCAATCGTTGCAACTCACCTCCTCTGACTACCATCCAGAACGTGAAGAATATTTAGAACGCATTGGGGCAGAGCGCACAGAACATACGTTGTTGATGTCTCGCTCGGTGTGGCACAAATTGCGCGAAACGAAACTTGTATCTTTAGAGGGATTGCAATTGTCGGAAGTGCTTCAAGGCTTCCAGCCAACCCGCAAGCCAGTGCCAGGACGCTTTTCTCTGGCAGACTCAATTCCCACGTTGTCTCAGCTATCGGGGCAACCCGATCGACCGTATCCCAATCGGGATGAGACCCCCGCTCCTACACCTGAGAAACCTGCGAATGGCAATGCCAAGCCTTCACCTCCGTCTCAAGATCAGGCATAACGCATGATTTCTGCATTGGGGTTAGATGTTGGCAGAAAACGGATTGGAGTTGCCGGGTGTGATGGCACGGGATTAATTGCGACGGGGCTGACTACAGTTGAACGCCAGTCGTTTCAACAGGATGTAGAAGTCTTTCGCAAACTCGTCGCCGAACGTCAGGCTGACGTTTTGGTGATCGGTTTGCCCTACACTATGAATGGCGATATTGGCTCTCAGGCAAAGCAAGTACAGCGGTTTGCCCACCGTCTTTCTATGGCACTACAACTGCCGGTGGAATTTGTGGACGAACGGCTGACTTCTTTTCAGGCAGAGCAATTGTTGCTGGCAGAAAACCGATCGCCATCTCGCAATAAGGGTTTGATAGACCGCAAAGCCGCCGCAATCATTTTGCAGCAATGGCTCGATGAACGGCGACAGCGATCGCAATCTCCTGAATCTGGTCGATTTAAGAGTCCACCAAGCCATTACAATGATGGAGCAGAATTTGATCAGTCGTGAATTCAACAAACAGATCTAACGCAGGGGCGGATATGAGTCGATATTATCCAGGCACGGAAGCAGGAGAGGAAGAGGACGTGCCAACCACTATTGAGCTTACGGATGAAGTAGGGCGATCGCTGCTTTGCTATGTAGAGCGCACTCTAGAAGTAGAAGGCAGCGAATACCTCTTACTCATGCCTGTAGATTCGCCCATCGAAATCTTCGCTTGGGAAGAAGATGAAGAGGACGAAGAAGACGAAGCTTTGGTTGACATCGAAGATGAAGAAATCGATGACATTTTTGATACTGCCCATGCCGTTTTGGCAGAGCAGGATTTAAAACTTCGGCGCACCGCATTTACCCTCACTGCCAGCGGCGATTTGCCTGATCCGGCAGAAGACGATGTCATTACTCTAGAAATTGGGGAAGACGAAGAAGAGAGTGCGGCAGAACAATTTCAAATGCTCTGCACCTTCTTTTATGAAGAGCAAGAATACGCTGTTTGCACACCCTTTGAGCCATTGCTATTTTTTGCTCGGCTAAACGCCGATGGCACAGCCGAATTGCTGTCCCCCGAAGAGTTTCAAACAGTGCGATCGCAACTTGAAGATCAACTCTTCGATGAATTGGACTAGTACACCCACTTAAAAGTTTTAGAGGGGGTGGAGGGGGTAAACCCCCCTCTTGGGGGCGCAGCCCCCAAACCCCCATGTTGCAAAATTTCGTGTTTGCAACACTAGTACAGCAAAACGAAAGTTTTGTAAGGGGTGAAGGGGTTCCACCCCTTCGTGGGGGCGAAGCCCCCACCCCCCATGTTGCAAAATTTGGTGTTTGCAACACTAGGCTAGCAGACCCAACTCAAACGTTTGGAGGGGATTTTATCCCCTCCACCCCCTTCTAGGGGCGCAGCCCCACCCCCAGGCTACAAAATTTAGTGTCTGTATGAATAGCTGATAGCTAACAGCTAATAGCTATTAGCTGTTAGCTATCAGCTATCCACAACTCCAGAGGTGCGATGTTCATTTTTTTGAAGTCTTGAGCCAATATTGGGAGGCAGTTGTAAGATTTCTGAATGGGTTCTGAAGTTGACCCGGAACATTTTAGCCATTCAGACCTTCAGCATAGTCTCAAGGTAAAATTGACCTTTTCATCATTGAACATGAGTACTTCTACGCGAGTATCTAAGTGGTTGTTCTACCTGTTGCTGTTCCCTGCCGTCTTAGGGGTTTGCGGTTGGCAAGGTTGGCAGTGGTGGAGTTGGGCAAGCGCTCCTGTTTTATCGTCTGTTACAACCGAAGCAAATCCTGAAGCCGCAGCGGTCACGTTAGAAATTCCCTCAGGGACGACTGCTAACCAAATTGGGCAAGATTTAGAAGCGTTGGGTCTGATTCATTCGTCTTTTGCCTGGGATCTATGGACTCGCTGGCAGTCGCTTTGGGATCGAGGCGGCAGTTTTCAGGCAGGCACCTACGAATTATCTCCCGCAGAGCCGATGTTAGCGATCGGCACCAAAATCTGGGAAGGCGACGTCACTACCCAAAGTTTCACCATTCCTGAAGGATGGTCGATTCAACAAATGGCTGACTTCTTTGCCGAGCAAGGCTTATTTAGTGCTGAAGAGTTCATTGCCGCCAGTCAAGTGGTTCCGCGCGATCGCTATCCCTGGTTACCCACAGGGTTATCCAAACTAGAAGGGTTTCTCTATCCCGATACTTACGAGCTATCAGAGGCAACTAGCCCAGAGGTCATCATCGATCAAATGCTGACCCGGTTCGAGCAAGTGGCTCTGCCCCTCTATGAAAAAGGGCAAACGGCTTATACGCTGCAAGAATGGGTCACACTTGCCAGCATTGTAGAAAAAGAAGCGGTGATTAACGAAGAACGCTCCCGGATTGCGGGTGTTTTTGCCAAACGTCTTAAGGAAGAAATGCCTTTGGGCGCTGATCCAACGGTTGAATATGGGCTGGGTATTCGCCAAACGGTTGAACAACCGCTAACCTGGGCACAGGTCGAAACGCCTTCACCGTATAACACATATATCAACGTCGGTTTACCCCCTACTCCTATTGCCAGCCCTGGGCTTGCGAGTTTACAAGCCTCGCTCAAGCCAGAAGAGACAGACTATCTCTATTTTGTCGCTCGTTACGATGGCACCCATATTTTCAGCCGCACATTAGCAGAGCATGAAGCGGCGAAAGCCGCGATCGACGAGGAGTTAGCATCTCAACCAAAGGCTACAACCGAATCAGCAAACTGATCTAGACAACTATTTAATATGACTTGGGGCAAACTTCTGCAACCGGACTTAATCTTGGGGAATTCGATTCTAAGTTTGACCCCAGAGCTACTCAAAACAAATGACTTGCAAGGTCTGGTATTAGATGTAGATGAGACGCTGGTGCCGACGAGTATGGCAGATACCTCCGAGGAATTACACCAGTGGGTAACAACTGTTCGAGCGGATGTATCGCTGTGGCTGGTCAGTAATAATTTGAGTCAACCGCGTATCAGTCGAATTGCCCACGCTCTCGATTTGCCTTACATCTTAGGAGCCAGAAAACCATCGAGACGGAAGCTTAGGCAAGCAGTAGAGGCTATGAATTTGCCCGTTCGACAAGTGGCAATGGTGGGCGATCGCCTTTTTACCGATGTGTTGGCGGGGAACCGACTGGGAATGTTTACCATTCTGGTCGAGCCGATGATTGATCCGGCGAAAGAAGCCCGCCAGTATTTTGTCAGAGATTTCGAAGTATGGGTCTCCCAACAACTGGGCGCAACCCTCAACCATAAAGGCAGTTCCAAATCATAATCACTTGGGCTATACAATTTGGCGTGAGTGCCGCGTTTGCGTGGCACTCACACAACAACATGTCCTTAACGCCATTAGAGAATTGCTGTGGCAACCACAGAGTGGTTTGGACAGGAGCGCGGGGGCTGTGCTCCCGGACCTGTTCCAATTAACCCTTCCATGGCTGGATAAGTGGTAATTAGATTCAGTCCGATGTTGTGGGGCGCGGAGCGTCTCACACATCGGTTCTGCACTGAACGAACTTGTACACCACTTTAAAATCTAAGTAATACCAATTTTTTATGAAGATGCGCTAAACCCATGACCCCCTGTAGTCTCCCTTGCCAAGGGGGACGGCGACAGCCGGGGGTAAATCGGCGCAGCCTCATATAAAAACGGTATAAGGCAAATGATTTAGATCTGCGTCAAGTTGGGGGCAAGAAATGGGTTGAAACATGGTGCGGAGCCAATCATTAATCCATCATCATTCTGCGTCTAAACAAATAGCGCTATCAGTAGAAACTACTATTTTTTGCAGAGATTTTTTTGGTGGATCTTCTAAAAATGGCAATTTTTCTCTAAAATCATTATTTTTACGGTGAATCTACTAGTATTAGTTCATTTTCACTTCCTTAGATTGCAAAGCTAGGCGTTTTTACGGTTAAGCGCAACTGTACTCCCGTAGTAAAAATTGTGAAGTCTTTCTAAAGATTGGGAACTGATCTGGTTTTTTACCCCCCTTGAGGAGATCTAAAAGCATGGCAAATCAGCAACATCTCATCCTGCTGGAGCAAGGCGTGGAGAGATGGAACCGATGGCGCTTAGAAGGCTATGTAGAACCCGATCTAAGTGATACCAACTTAAGCCATAGAAATTTCGCTGAAGCAGAATTCACCAGAGCCAATTTTCGTCGAACCGATTTAAGTAGTGCCGATCTCAGCCGAGCCAGACTGATCGAAGCCAACCTCACTACATCAAACTTAAGTCGCGCGAATCTTATTGCTGCAAATTTAATTGGTGCCAATCTGAGCAAAGTCGATTTAGCAGAAGCAGACCTCACCCGAGCCAACCTGATTGAAGCGAACCTCAGCGGAGCTAACCTGTATGGCGTCAGTCTGAAAGCCGCTAACTTGTGCAGAGCAAACTTGATGGGGGCAAATCTGACGGAGGCAAACTTGAGTGTTGCAGATTTGAGTGGTGCCAACCTCAGCCGTGCAGATCTGATCGAAGCCAAACTTCAAGGTGCCAATCTCATTGGTGCCAACCTCAGTCGGGCTGATTTTATCGAAGCAGTGTTTAGCGGTGGTAATTTGAGTGGTGCCAATCTCAGTGGTGCCAATCTCAATCGAGCCGATTTTCATCAGGCAGACTTAAGCGAAGCCAACTTTAGTTGTGCCAACTTGAGTCGAGCCGATTTTGTAGAAGCCGATCTCAGTAGTGCCAATTTCAGCGGGGCTAATCTCAGTCGGGCAGAGTTAAGCGGTGCCGACTTAAGCCGAGCCAATCTGAGCGGGGCTAATTTGCGAGGCACGATTTTAAACGGAACAAATTTATGCCGCGCCAATTTAACCGGGACAAACCTCAGCGGAGCTGACTTACGGGATGCCAACTTAGAAGGAGTGAACTTAGAAGGGGCGGATTTAGACGGAGCGATTATGCCAAATTGATCGGTTTGTTTGGATGTTGCCTGTAATTCTTTTTGAGAGAGCGGCGGCGGAGCCACCGCTCTCTCAAAAAGAATCGGGTTTTATTCAATCCACGATCCTTAGTCAACGACGGCTACGATCCGAGGACGGTTGATCAGATCTTCAACGGCATTCAGGACTTCTCGTCTTGCCCACTGATCTGCCTCTAGAATGTCTTCCAGGGTTGGATCAGAGCAGTTATGGGGATGATGGCGATCGCACACCGTTTCGATTAACCGAGGAATATCGAGAAAGCCGATTTTTTCTTGCAAAAATAATTCTACGGTTTGTTCATTGGCAGCATTCAACACCGCTGGCATCGAACCACCGGCTCGTCCAGCCGCATACGCCAATTGCATACAGGGATATTTGTCATGATCGGGAGCGCGGAAGGTTAGATCTCCCGATTTAACCAGATCAAGTCGGTTCCACGTCGTCGCAATACGCTCTGGATACGATAGCGCATAGAGCAAGGGCAGTCGCATATCGGGCCAGCCCAACTGTGCCAATACGGATGTGTCTTGCAATTCGATTAAAGAATGGATGATGCTCTGGGGATGGATGACAATCTCAATATCGTCGTAGTCTACGCCAAATAAATAATGGGCTTCGATCACCTCTAAGCCTTTGTTCATCAGCGTGGCAGAGTCGATCGTAATCTTTTGCCCCATTGACCAGTTGGGATGCTTAAGCGCATCCGCCACTTTCACCGTTGCTAACTTTTCCACAGGAAGGTCACGAAATGCACCCCCAGAAGCGGTCAAAATAATGCGGCGCAAGCCTCCGGGCGGAACCCCCTGAAGACACTGGAAAATCGCGGAATGTTCGGAATCAGCGGGTAATAACTTGACCCCATGCTTTTGGATCAGGGGCAACACAACGGGACCCCCAGCAATCAGGGTTTCTTTGTTGGCTAATGCAATATCTTTGCCTGCTTGAATCGCTGCAATGGTTGGCAGCAACCCGGCGCACCCGACAATTCCTGTGACAACGGCTTCTGCATCGCCATAGCGAGCCACTTCAACCACACCCTCTTCACCCGCAACCAGGATGGGCTGAACGTCTAGATCGGCGATCGCTGATTTTAGCGAGGGCAACTGATCTGCATCGCAAATCGCAGCAATCTGTGGACGAAACTGACGAATCTGATCCGCCAACATCTCTACATTTCGCCGTGCGGCTAACCCAACAATACGAAATTGATCGGGATGGTGGGTGACAATGTCGAGGGTTTGGGTTCCGATGGAACCTGTGGAGCCAAGCAGGGTAATCGCTTTCACAATTGCTTAAGAATTAGCTGAACTTCCACTACTATATGATGCCGGGGAACTGTTATTCACCCGCATACGTAAAGTTTTGAGCGATCTCCTGGGCAGGGCGCGTGGCAATTACCGTTTGATCAGACCGATGCGATCGGGAGGCCAAAAGCGAAACATTGCCCGCCCAATAATTTTCTGTTTGGGCAGAGGACCCCAGACATGGGAGTCATTGCTGTTATTGCGATTATCTCCCATGACAAAAAAGTTATCTTCCGGCAGCTGAATCGGCGTCATTTCGTAGGCAGGCGCTTCGGCAGTATAGTCTTCGGTCAGCGGTTGGTTATCGATCAGCACCTGCCCTGTTTGCACTTGCACTGTCTGCCCCGGTTTACCAATGATTCGTTTGATCAGGGCTTCATTTTTGTCAAACCCGAGATTTTGTAGAGCGGGCGGGGGATTGAAAACGACAATATCGCCCCGTTCGGGAGGATTGAACCAATAGGATACTTTTTCGACGACCAGGCGATCGCCAGTAAATAGGGTCGGCACCATCGAGTCTGAGGGAATGTAGCGAGGTTCTGCCACAAACAGACGAATGAAAATTGCCAGCGTCAGAGCGATCGCCAGAACTTGAATATTTTCACCTTGCGATCGCCAGAGCCGTTTAAGAAAGGATGGTTGTTCGCTGGGCAGATGGTTAGACTCCCCAGATTGCCTGGGTTCAGATTGCCTGGGTTCAGCAGCCATAGGTTCACAAGTCGTGCAGACGATTCCAACTCCGATTAGTTATTGTCCCACGGATTAAACGCTATCGAGAGTTGAGGGAATGGGGTTTAGGATTCTCACACAAATAACTTTTTTGGGAGAATGCGGCAGAGCCGCACTCTCCCAAAAAAGTTGTGGGTTTTAATTTTGTAGGCATCCTTAGAAGGCATAAAACTTTTCTGATCGTACCCTGTCAGGTCTGGCACCCATTGCCAACACGTGAGTTTGAATCTGTTCAACGCGATCGCCAACCCCACAAATATCAATCTCAAAGGATCCAAGATTCAAATGTTGGGCAGCTAGAACCGACTCCGGAGGGCAATCCAGAGCAGCAACATAGTGAAACGAATGCCATTTGTATTGCAGCGATCGCCAATAGTCGCCGTAGGGCAACTGGTCTGGGGTTTCTGGATTGGATTGGATGAGCCAAATAGGGCGATCGTAGCCAGACTCATACAACCAATCCATCTGGCTTTTTAAAGGAGCAATCCCAGAGCCTTCAGCAATATAAATTCGTGGTTGACGAGGCACTTCACTCAGGGTCATTAAGCCGTAAGGACCGCGTGCTGCGATCGTTTCACCCACAGGCAAATCTTGAATATACGACGAACTCCAGCCTACCCGCGAAACACAGAGTTCAATTTCAGGACAGCGTTGCGGTGAAGAGGCGATCGAGTAGATTTTGCTGAAGCTACGCCCCTGATGCTCAAACTTAGGCCAAAGCGATTGTCCGGGTAAAAACTGAAAATCTGGGCGATCGAGATGCAACCAAATTGATTTAATCGTCGGGGTCAGCCATTCTGATGCCAATACGGTCGCCAAACAATCCGTCGGTTGCGACGGACGCAACACTTCTAAACTTTGCATATCAACCCTTTACCTGTGTATCGCAGGTGGAAACAGGACAAATACAACAGGCGGGCATTCTGACTGATGAGGGAGAGGTGCTGTGGTTTGAAGTCTCAGGCTGGAGTGATGCAAGCCAAACCTAAACCTCAAACTTTCTCCTTCAATTACAGCTGCGGCACAGTGTCGGACTTTTTTAGCGTGGCGGGTTAGTGATGCTTTAATCTCAACCCACACCCAAAATCACCGAGCTTTCCCCAAACCGTCGGGTTTTGTTGCATACCCATTGGTGAATTTCCTGAAAAGTTCGCCGAGCAAACGGTTCAAAAAATCTACAGAGGGTTTACAACAGATCTAGATCTATCGTTTAGTTGACCAGATGGCGTTTTTCCTACAGAAAAGCTCTATCAGCCCAATTAAAGTGTAGCCAGACTCAAACCCACAGTTCTCCTTAGGCTGTTCCCCTAAAGCAACCTGACGTTGTAGATTTGCATTGTAAGCCGAAAGCTGTCAAATTAAGTGTTTCTGCTAGAATTCGGTAGCTAGAATTTACAATGAATTGAGCTGCAATTCTCTTTTTGCAAAACATGAACTGGAACATTGGGACTTATCCTTTTGCTTCCGTCAACCCATAATTGAGCGTACGTAAGTTTTTAATTAGAATGCACTATGAGTAAGCCAGAGACCTGGTATATCGTGAAAAAGAGTGATGGACATTGTGAAATTTTGGCGCATCCTCCCCATGGTACCGATCAGTCTATTACCGAGAAATGGGGTCCTTTTGTCTCTGAAGCAGAAGCGATCGCCCGTCGAGTAGGGCTAATTCGTGCAGGCAAATGTCAACCGCAATAGCTTAAATCTACAAAGCCGTTAAGCGCTGAGCGCCTAACGGCTTTAACTATCGATACGAATCCAAATCATATATAGCAACCGTCGAGACGGTTAAATCAGGAGGTTGTGTGAGAACCCGCGTAGAGCGCGGATTCTCACACAACCTTTGTCCTAATCAACCATTCACTTGCCATATAGCGATCCTATTTGATTTGTGAACCTGAGCAGTTGTGAAAGCGCCCGCCCGAAGGGCAGGCGCTTTCACAACTGATTGAAGATTGCTATAGCAATTGAGAATTGCGATGATTTAGGCGCTTATTATTTTTGCTTGGAGAAACGCCCGTAGGTGGTGAAGGCAAGGATGATCATGGTGAACGAGAACAGCGTCGTCAACGTTCCCAATGCGTAGAGTGCCGGGGATGTGACATTGGTTGTCATGCCAAAGACCTCTAGCGGCAAGGTGTTGTCCTGTCCGGAGATCAATGAGGTGCGAATGAATTCGTCATACGACAGGGTAAAGCTGAGCAATCCGATCCCGATCAAGCTGGGCAGAATTAACGGAAAGACAATTTCCCAGAAAGTTTTGCCGTCACTCGCACCCAAGTCTCGTGCAGCTTCTTCATAGGCTGGGTTAAAGCGGTTGAACACGCCTAACATAATCAAAAAGGCAAACGGCACCGTCCAGGTGAGATGGGCACCTAAACCAGAGGAAAACCAGTTTGTATCAATTCCCATGACTTGAAACGTAATCCCAATACCCAGCGAAATCAGCACACCGGGCACAATTAAGCTGGAAATGGTGAGATAAAACACGGCATTGGCTCCGCGAAAGCGATTGCGGAACGCTAGACCCGCCATAACACTGACAATGACCGACAACAGCAAAACGACAATACCCAAAATCAGCGATCGCTGGAATGACTCAACAAAACTGCCGACCCGCTGTTCCTGGAACACTTGCCCCAACCAGTAGAAGCTAAAGCCTCGCATCGGAAATGTCAGTGTGCCATCGGGACCTTGCAACGACAGCATAAAGATCGCAAACATGGGACCGTAGAGGAACAAGACAAACAGCCCAAAGAAAGCGGCTAAGAAGTAGAAAGAGAGAGGACGTTTCTTCATAGCTCTACAGTTGTTTCCGAATATCGACGACGCGCAAAATTGCCATGACCAAAATCAAGGTGACAATGAGTAAAATCACCGCATTGGCGGCTGCCAGAGGATATTGCAAACTACCAATTTGGGTGCTAATCAGTTTGCCAACCGAAGCTGCTTGCCCACCGCCCATAAGCCGAACGGTGACATATTCACCCATCGACAAGGTGACCACAAAGATAGAGCCGATGGCAATACCAGGAGCTGCTAACGGTAAGATAATTTCTTTCAACACCTGGAACCCAGACGCACCCATGTCTTGAGCTGCAACAATCAAGTTGCGATCGATCCGCATCAAGCTATTAAAAACGGGTGCAATCATAAAGAAGTTGTAGAGATGCACCATCCCCAAAACAATGGCAAAGTCAGAATACAAAAACCATTCCACGGGTTGCTGCACAATGCCGAGGGAGATCAAAAAGTTATTGATCAATCCTTCTTTGCCTAAAACAGGAATCCAGGAAATCATGCGAATGATGTTGGATGTCCAGAAGGGCACGGTACACACAAGAAATAGAACAATCTGAATACTTTGTTGTTCAATATAAAACGCGAGAAAGTAAGAAATCGGAAAGGCGATCGCCAAACAGAAAACCCAGACTAATCCAACGTATTTAAAAGTATTCAGATAGGTCTTTAACGACACATCTGACGTAAAAATGTTAATGTAATTATCCAGCGAGAAGGCTGGAACCATCGAATAGCCAGTGAACTGCCAAAAGCTGACAATAAAAATCATCAGAATTGGGAACACCAAAAACATCAGAAAAACGAATGTTTGGGGTGTGACCAGGGCATAGGGTTGAAAAACTTTCCAGGTTCTAGACATTTGTCTTCCACCGTAAATCGCATACTCTCAAAAAACCTTGAGAACCTATCCCAAAAGAAGTAGGTCATCCTAACTCAACATCAACCTTATAAAACTCTGTGCTTCCTGCGGCGTGGGTAGGACAAAGTTGTAGATCGCGTTTTTAACTATAGCGAGGTTCGTCATCAAAAGTGCTGATTGTTTGCACCTTCCAGGTGCAAACAATCAATGTTTCAGATAGGCTTTTAGGATCGTGGATTCATTACCTTGTAAATGTTTCTGGGAAAGCGACGGCAGAGCCGTCGCTCTCTCAAAAAGATTTAGGTTTCATTAAATCTACGATGCTGAGGGGTATTGCATTGCCCCATGAGCTTAATTACGACGCAATGAATTCATTCCACTTCTGAACCAGATATACTTGCTCATCCATGGTCGAGTTCCATACCACCACATTTCCCATCCGTTCTGTAAAGGAACCACCGTCACGGACGGCACCTTTGGGTTCGAGCTTCTTGCCAAACGGGTCAATCATGTCTTCCGCAGCAGGCTTGCCTTCATACCAAAAATCCCACTCTGCCGGAGACATAAACTTCTTCGCATTCTCAGGGATAGCACTGTAATATCCCTGGCGACCTAAGAAGGCACCCACCCAACCATCGAGAATCCAGTTGATATATTCATACGCCGCATCTAAGGCAACACCCGAAAGGTTCTTCGAGAAGCCAATGCCACCTCCCCAGGCACGATAGCCTTCTTTCAACGGTGCATAAACACACTGAATGCCTTTGGCTTTAACGGCTGTAACCGCAGGCGACCACATCGACTGCAACACCACTTCACCCGATGCCATCAAGTTGACGGATTCATCAAAGGTTTTCCAGAAGGCGCGGAATTGTCCGTTGGCTTTCTGCTCTTTCAAAATGTCAGTGATCTTGTCGATTTCTGCTTTCGTCATGTTGCCTTTGTCGCCAAAGGTCATTAACCCAGCAGATTCGGCGACCATGGCGGCATCCATGATGCCAATCGAAGGGATATCAAGAATGGACGTCTTGCCTTTGAATTCTGGGTTAAACAATTCTGCCCAGCTGGTAATCTCGCGACCTACTAGGTCAGGACGATAGCCCAGAGTATCAGCGTTGTACTGGAACGGAATTAAAGTTGCCCAGCCAGTGGCTTCGGAAGCGAACTCAGAAGAAGTTTGCTCTTTGAGATACATCACCTTGTAAGGATAAGTCCCTTGAGCTTTTTCAACGGGCAAGCCATCAAACTTGTTTTGGGTAAAGATGGTGACGATCTTGTCGAAGTCTTTGATCTTGCTAACATCTACCCCTTGCAAGTTGCCCGAGGGTACAACCAGCGGCAAGCTGAAGTATTCTCCATCAAAAATGTCGTATTGGTTGGGTTGGGTGATGGCAATCTGGTTATTTTCTTCAGTACTGAGGGCGCGCATTTCCAGCTTGAACCCCAGGTCTTCCTGCGCTTTATCGCGAATTTCGTTGATCTGAGAAACGCCTGTTCCGATCAGGCGCAAGGTCACATCTTTAATCTGGTTGGTGTTAACTTCAGGACCCTGAGCGGGATTGTTGGGTGTTCCAGATGGTGCATCGGTTTGGCGAGCGCATTGCGTTGCTGCCAATGCAGCTCCTGCGGCTAGTCCAGTTCTAATTACTTGGCGACGAGTCAATTTAGTCATAGTGTTTCAAGTTGTACGACAACAATTTCTTTAAAGGCGATCGCGCTCAGGATAATACGGAAAGGAAAGAGAGAACCCCTGCTCAAGTCCTTGTTCGATCCCTCCCGTGCGATTAAGCGTGATTAAGACATGCGATTGAGTGTGATGAAGTGCGATCGCCGTTGTTAAACCCAGTTGATTGAGGAAGATAAACGTTTCCATAGAAATTTCAGCTTTCCCAATCAGAAATGGCTTAATACGGCAGAAAGATGCAATCATCTGCCGACCAACGGAGCGTGACAAGTTGCCCTTCCTGGAAAGGACTGGTGAACCAGTCTGCGGTGCGAGCTTTATAGAGCAGTTCTTGACCATCGGCTTCTGTCATCAGAGACACACGGGTGACATACCCTGTCATTTCAATTGCTGTAATCCTTGCGGAAACAGCATTGGGGTAGGGCGATGGCTCTGATGCATGAGCAGTGTGAGGTTCCAGACGGAGCAGATCCGGGCGAACAGAACAAGCGGCTTCTGTCCCCGGAGGGGTAGCATGACCCCGGCAAAATAGCGAACCAAGCTTGTTGGTCTGGAGTTCAATCAAATCTCCTTTGGGATCAGAGACCGAATTGACAACCTTACCTGTAAAGATATTATTGTCTCCCATGAACCGAGCCACAAATTGTGAAGCTGGTGTGTTGAACAGTTCAGAGGGAGTAGCGATCTGGTCGATGTGACCGTGATCCATCACTACGATTTGGTCAGATAGGGAAAAGGCTTCTTCGACATGATGCGTTACTTGAATAAACGTCATGCCAAACTGCTGCTGAATTTTGCGCAACTCACTCCGCATCCGAACGCGCAGATTTTCGTCTAAGGCACTCAGAGGTTCATCGAGCATCAACACTTGCGGACGAGTCACCAGTGCTCTGGCCAGGGCAATCCGTTGTTGTTGCCCTCCTGAGAGTTGAGTTGGTTTGCGATCGGCAGTATGGCTCAACCCAACCAGTTCCAACATATCCCCTACTCTGGTGCGCCGTTCGTTGATGGGAACATTGCGCATTTTCAACCCAAACTCAACATTTTGCCAAATACTTTTGTGAGGGAAAAGAGCATAACTCTGAAACATCATGGATGTATTGCGTTTGGCGGCTGGCAAATGGGTAACTTTGCGATCGCCAATCAACACCTCACCACTGGTCACATCTTCATGCCCTGCAATCATCCGCAAGGTTGTCGTTTTACCGCAACCACTAGGCCCTAAAAGACAACAATAGGTGCCTGCTGGAATATCCAACGAAACATTCTCAACAGCGACGACTGGTCCATATTTTTTAGTCACTGCCCTTAAGGAAACACCAGCCGCCACATTGGCAAGTTCATGCTGGATATCTGGATGAGTCTGCAAAAACTTTTGACTTTCAGCAACCATGACTTTCCCTGTCCTAATTGAGCGGAGAGATAGAGGTGAGTAGAAGAGTAGAGGATTTTGCTAAAGTTCCCACATATAAGTAGTCAAGATTGTAATCATTTACGCAAAAGAAATGACAACAAGTATACGAGTTGCAAGACTTCCCAATGTTTTTTAAGGATCGTAGTTTTAATCAAACCGAAAACTTATGGTTTGAAGCGCAGCGACACCACACTCCAAAACATAAACACCTGAGCTTTACTAAATTCGTAATCCTGAAGGATAAATATCGATCCTTATGTATACTGTATACAAGTATTAGTAGAGCATTAATGTATCTCTTGTTACGTTTTTTTTGATTTTGGTAGAGACTTGGAGCGTCGTGGAGTGGCATTGGCTATAGCTTGTGACGTGGGGGCTAAGAGGAGATCAAACCCATCCCTTTGATAGGGCACTAACCAATCCATATGTCAGCAAATATTCCCGCCAATTTCCAAGTAAATAAGAAAAGTTGGCAAAGCTAGCCTATTTGTAGTTGTCATTTTTGGGAAGACTTGGTTAATCTAATGAAGAAAAATAGTGAAATTGCTAATCTTTTGCTAAATTAGCTACTCAAGTTTTCAGTGAAGATGCAGGAATTTTCAGATACCTATTTTTGCAAAAGCTTGTGGAATAAGCTCTGTAGCTGAATAAAGTAACTGTAGAGTTCTGTATAAGAATTAACATCAGGATGCATTGACTACGCAAAGAGAGCGATCGCGCTCCAGGTTTGTCAGGTTCTCCGGATCTCAAACGAGCCGAGGAGAATACCTTTAAATCGACACTCAATTCTCACCAGTGATGGGTTTATCAATGGAAGTAAGAATTAAGAAGCTGCATCCGACCGCAAAATTAACAGTGCATGAGTATGGTTCCGGCGTAGATCTGTTTGCTCACTTAGATAGTCCGGTGTTGCTCTGTCCGGGGATGCGAAAGCTGATTCCGACGGGCATCCAAATCCAGCTGATGGCTGGAACTGAGGCACATCTCCGTCCGAAAAGAAGTATGGCAATTGACTTTGGTGTGACGATTTTGGATGCACCCCAGATCATTCGCGAGGGTGAGAATGAGGAGATTCACATCTTGCTCATCAATCTAGGTGAACATGGCTTTTCAGTAAAACCTGGGATGGCGATCGCTCAAATGGCGATCGCTCCTGTTTATAGACCTGAAATTTGTTTTCTTGAAGACGCTGAAGAGTTGCTGCAAGATGAAGTGTTTGGAACCTTGAGAGAGATTGTCCATCCGGTCAATGGGCATAAAATGGGTGCTTTAACGGTCAGTTGAACGCGGCACTTGTGTTGAAGGCAATGCCTTCAACACAAGGTGTTAGACCTAAATCCCGTGACTCTTGCCGATCACCCAATGACGGCGAAAAAACCGGGACAATCGAGATTCTTCTAACGACAAACAAATAGGACGACCATGGGGGCAGGTATGCGGATTGGCGGTTTGCTGCCATTGGTCGAGCAAGGTTTGCATATCCTGAAGTGACAGCGATGTGCCGTTCCGAATGGCAGTGCGGCAAGCGATCGCCACCAATGCGGCGTCTAGATCGCCACCCAAACTGAGTTCTAGCAATGCATCCGCCTGATCAGATCGTTCTAGGAGCGGTTGCGGAACCGAACGAATTGCCCAGACTTCATCGCCAAATAATTCCACCTGTAATCCCAGTCGCTGAAGTTGTTCGACTTGCTTGTGCGACAGTAAATTCAATAGTAACGGCGATACCAGTGGCACAATTTGCCAGCGATCGCGCAACTGTTCATATAGCACTCGCTCATGGGCAATGTGTTGTTCCACCAACCAAACCCCTGTGGGATGCTCTGCCAGGATATACATATTGTGAACCTGAGCGATCGCTTTGACGGCAAGGTGTTGAGCTTTACGGGTTACAGGCGTAGTTGACGATGGATGATTGCCTGATCCCGACTCCCTCCCGTCCACTTGTGATTCTGGCAACATCCCTACAGGCGCATTTTGAACCCCATAGGTAGCCGTCGGCTCCGCCGTTTTCAGCACGTGTCCCAGTCGAGCAGAATAGGCAGAATGGGGCAATTCTGCTGGACTACACTGCAACGCCTGAGCGATCGCCTCCGTGACTTGAACTTGCCAATGATCTAGATCTTGCAAATAAATCTCCGTCTTGGCGGGATGACGGTTCCAGTCAATCTGTTCCGGTGGCAGAGTGAGATGGAGAAAACAAACCGGATGGCGATCGCGTGGCAACGTACGGCGAAACGCATTAAAAATCGTTTGCTCTAGTGCAGGCAATTGCACCACCCGACCATTCACCGCCACTTTTACCCAGTCAGGGCGATAGCGATGACAGCGATCGGGTAAGCCGATCAATACGTAGAGGGAGGTTGGGGAGGTAGAGGAGATAGGGGAGGGGAGGGAGGTAGAGGAGGAGAGGGAGGTAGGGGAGTTTTGAGCTTTTAGTTGTGTATGCCGATCCCCTGCATCTTCCCCATCTCCTCCATCTTCCCCATCTCCCTCATCCCCTTCATCTCCCTCATCCCCTTCATCTCCCCATCCCCCTAGCTCCTCAGCATCCCACCGCAAGACCAACTCCTGCACATCACTGGGCTGCACCTCTCGTAAACATTGAGGCAAGATTTGCTGAGCAGAACTGCCCGCCCAAATAGAAAACCAGGGGCGATCGCTTTGTTCGACCTGCCAGGTGACATGGGGATGGCACAGGGCAAAGTGTTGGATCAAAGTTTGGATCGTTTTAAGTTGTTGGGTGATGGGAGGTAAGCTTTGTCGGCGAGATATCCATTCGCTAAAGAGATTGCAGACGGTGATCACGGTGCCAGGGGCGATCGCCACCACTTCTTGCTCAACGGCATAGCCCTGACGGTCATAGCGCATCCACCAACCTTCGGTTTCACCCTGGGCACGGCTACAAATCTCCAGATCCGCTAGCTGGGCAAGGCTATGAAGGGCTTCACCACGAAACCCCAAACTGGTGATGCGATAGAGATCCTCTGTCTGATGAATTTTGCTCGTGCTATGAGAGGTCGCGGCTTGCTTCAGATCCGCATAGGCAATACCTCCGCCGTTATCGACCACCCGCACCTTCCACAACTCTGCCCAAAGGGAAATCGTAATGCGAGAGGCTCCGGCATCCAGGGCATTTTCCACCAACTCCCGGACGACAGCAGCGAAAGAGTCAATCACCTCTCCGGCAGCAATGAGATGCACCACCTCTGGTGGTAAGGATTGGATAGACATAGGGAGCAGAGAATCGCTAAAGGATGATGGCTAAATGTAGCCCCCTCGGAACAAAGTTTCTACTTTGTCAAACGATTTCAGAGGCTCTGTCTCTATTCTGGCGTAGCGATTACTCGATACGCACCTTCCCGTTGAGCCACTAAAACCTGGCTCAATTCCCCTCAGAACGGATCCACAACAAGATTAAAAATCACGAGTTAATTGTGAGAGAGCCGCGCTCCGCGCGGCTCTCTCACAACCACTTTTACTTCACGCCATTGAGAATTGCGATCGTCCCTCAGGCGTTAAGAATTTCATCATCAACCGAGAAGTCGATCGCCGTTTGCCCCCGACCCGATGCCAGATAGTCGTTCTGAAACGAGTCTTTTAAGCCCGACACGAGATCAAAGTTGGGGTTCCAATTCAACTCTGCGATCGCTTTGTGGACATCGGTAAAGAAGTGCTGCACCCGCATGGGGAAGGCTTTGCGTTTACCAAAGTCAAATTGTTTGGGGTCGTAATGGACGATTTTGAGACTATCGGCAGATTTTCCAGCGGCGATCGCACAGGCACGGGCTAAGCCATCAAAGGTCACAGCGCGATCGCCAGAGATGTTATAAATCTGCCCAACCGCTTTGGAGTTATCTAAAATAGCGACCATGGCGGCGGCGAGATCTTGCACATGTCCCATCTGGGTCAAATGCATGCCGTTACCGGGAATAGGGATAGGGCGATCGCGAACAATTCGGTCAAAAAACCAGGCTTCCAGATCGTTATAGTTTTGGGGTCCATAGATATAGACCGGACGCACGGAGGTAAAGGGAATACCAGACTCTGCCAGATACGCTTCGGTTTCAAACTTGCCTTTGTGGCGGCTTTTCGGATCGACGGCATCGCCTTCGACATGAGGCATCTGATCGGATTTTAGATACACTCCGGCAGAGCTGACATAGACAAAATGCTGTACCTGACCGGCGAACATCTCAACCAGGGGTTGGGTGTCGCTAAGTTCGCGGCCGTTATTATCGAAAATGGCATCAAAGGCTTCGCCTGATAGTTTGGCTTTGAGCTGCGCGGCATCTGTGCGATCGCCTTGAATCTGTTGTACACCTGCCACGGGTGCAGGTTTATTGCCCCGGTTAAACAGCACCACCTCATGTCCTTGTTTGACCAACTGCTTGGTCAGGTCTACCCCAATAAACCGGGTTCCCCCCATGATCAACACACGCATTTGCCACCGCCTCCATTACTGCCCGTCATCCACTGTCTATCTGAAGATGGTAAGCGCTACGCTCTCAGGTTAAAACGGGGTGCAGGGGTGGAACCCCTGCGTGGGGCATTGCCCCACACCCCAACGTCCTACCGTGAATACGTCAAGCTATATTGATTTTTTGAAACGCTTGCGACGCAAGCGTTTCAAAAAATCAATCTCATCTTTGAGATACCACAGACTTCTGGCTTATTGTACCGGAAAGCCCAGTCGTCTACAGGCGAATTTGACTGACCGAGATGTTTCCAGAAAAGCACACATCTACATCGGCACCGGGATCTCTTGCCCGTTGGCTATAGTCGCCGTTGTAGTGTAGTGAGTCTCCGTCGAGAGCATAGGCGACGGGTAACGGTTGGGTGCAAAGGGGACAAAAGATGATGGCTGGCTCGGGGTCTCCCGGTTGCAGGTGAGGCAGGTTGACGTTCCAGAAGCTTCCCGGCTCCAGGGGATGGTGTAACAATTTATCCAGCACCTGGGCAGCCAACCGACTTGCCAGTTGCCAGTCAATCGGGCGACGACGATGAATGTAGTGGGAAATCGCAATGCCAGGAACGCGATGAAATGCAGCTTCTCGAACCGCTGCAACGGTTCCGGAAATGTAGATATCGGCACCCAAATTGCCACCTGCATTAATTCCCGATAGCACAGCTTTGACGTCAGACCGCAGGTGCCTGAGAGCAATGCGGGTACAGTCTGCTGGTGTTCCAGCGATCGCAAATTCATCGGCTGAGCGTTGTTGAATCTGGATGGGGCGATGGGTTGTGACCTGGTGTCCACACCCCGAATGGTGGTCTTGGGGCGCAACAATAATACCCTCTCCGGCGATCGCCTGCCACAGAGCGCGAATGCCGGGTGCATCGATGCCATCATCATTCGTCAGAATCAATGTCATGGATATCCTTAAGTGCAGCGTCAGAACTGGAGGTTTCCTGGCAGGAAACCTCCAGATTCTCAACCATAGATAGAGCTGAAGATAAAGCTGAAACACTATTCATAGCAACCGAAGGGTTGGTTAGGACAGGGGTTCCATCCCTGCACCCCGTCCTGATTAACCACTCAATTGCTACATAGTGCTGTGCAGGTTGATTCAATACGGTGTTGTGGGGCGCGGAGCGCCCCACAACACCGTTTCTGTACTTAACGAACTTGCACACTGCTGTAGACGTTGATGTTTTGTGCCCTGCGGGCGTACGAAACATCAACTTTCTAGGCAAGTGCTTACTGATTCACCATTTGCAGAATTTCATCGGCAGCTCCAGACTCCTGGATACAAATGGCATAGAGCTGAACTGAATCTAGCTCTGGTGTAAGTGCCTGAGCTTCTTCTACCGACATTCCGGGTGCCGTACAAAAGTTTTCTACCACCTGAGCATATTCTTCAGGGTTGCCCAATAGGGTGCTGAGACGCGTGGAATCTTGCAACGCTGGGACAACTCGGCTAACCACTTCATTCGTCAGAAGAGTACTGGACACATCGGACTCAGCCGTTACCAACTGGCTTTGGATAACAGCGGACTCTACAGCTTGACGGAGCATTTCGCTGCCTTGAGGGTTCGATAAAAATGTAGCCAGCGCTTGTGGGTCAACCCGTGGGTTCGCCTCGACAACGGCACGAAACCCAACCAGACTGCTGGCAGCCAGAATATCGGATACCGTCGTCAGATAGTCTGAATACGCCACACCCGTCGCCACAGAGCCATCACCACATACCAGTTCACCTTGTGGGGCTGCTCCAGCTGCCAAATTCGCTCTTCCCTTTTCCCAACAAGCATTAACGATGGTTTGAATGTTAGGGGAAAACATTTGAGTGAGCCGTTGCAGTGACTCTGGCAACGTGGCTGGGGGAGCCGTGGGGCTGGGTTGGACAGAATCAGGAGCGGCGATCGCCACACGAGTCAAGAGCATCCCACCCAAAAGCTGAACGGCTCCCAGGCAGGTAATCGTAACGAACTGGATGACGGGCTTCTTCATGATGAACTCAATCGGGTTGACGTAAGGATAAACAGGAGTTTTGATTACCTATCTAGCACGGAAACACAAGAAGTGGGGCAAAAAAGGTGGCACCTTTTTTACCCCACTCGTCATCAAAGCCAAATTCCGAACGTTGCCAACATTAGATTTTGCGACATTACGATGTGGGACGGGTATGGGAGCTGCGCCCCCACGCAGGGGTGAACCCCCTGCACCCGATCGGAAAACTTTGAAGGGGGTCTACTAGCGGTCTGTCCATTAGAAATTGACAGTTAAAACGGGTGATGTGCCGCGCTTCGCGCGGCACATCACCCGTCAGAAAATCCTTGACAACGCATTAGCGGCGATCGCAAATCACTTGCCGCATCTTACGCATATTGGCAGGTAAATCCATTCGCATTGCCTCCTGGATCAAAATTGAAGGCACTGGGATGGTCGGGGTTGCCTGTACGGTATAAGTCAGCAGTGTGCCCTGTTCGCAGTCATTGAGCTTGAGGCTGGCTGAAAAATCTTTGAAATCTCCTTTTTCCATATGGAACTGGATTTGGTGCTCGACACTGCGTTGAACCGTTTCAAACACTTTCAGGTAGATTTCAACTTGGGCACTGAGCATGAAAAAAGCTTTGCGGGCAACCTGATAGAGGCGTTTGTAGCTGCGCTGTTGTCCATTCGCCGGAACGATAATTTCGCTGCGGATCATGTCAGGGAAATACTGTACCCAACAGGGATAATTTGTCAGTTGCTGCCAAACCTGCGATCGCTCCATAGGCAGGTACATCCAGGCTGTGACCGATCCGCCCCAATCTGAATACGATTGAGTCTGCGTCAAAATCTCTCCATTTAACAATTCTCGGATGCGCCCGTTCGAATCAGTATCGATTAACCAGGATGAATGATTCAATGCTGCGGAACTATTCATGCGGTGTTAGTCGCTCCTACGTAAACAATTGCACTGAAGGCAAGACAATACTGAGATCAAAACAGAATGAATAAAGCACCTACCAAGGTTCTACAGGGTGTTCGGTTAAAAAAACTGTCCCCCTAACACCCATTTACTATAAAGATTTCAATAAGTTTTACTAGATAGAATACCCTTTTGAGCCAGAGAGGATGACAACAAATCGTTGTAGGTCTCTGCTGCGGAGCATGGCATACCTCACAGGAAGCAGGCTACGGTAAGACGTCTGTGCGATCGCCCCTGATGGTATGGGTTCGGTGTATTCCTGGTAAATATTGGGATTTTATTGAATATCTGAACCTAAATATTACGGTTCAGGGTTTTGTCACAGGGGAGGCTGAATTAAGCGTCTGATGCGGTTTTGTTCAACCCAGCGTCAAGCTTCTCTAGACTAACTCCTTTTTTCTCAGAATGGGCTGATTGCCGATGGTATTGCCAAAAACCTGATTCTGATGGATTTCGGGTCGAAGCTATCCAATTCTGGCTAGAGTTAAAACTAGCAAAAAATCAATCCCATCCCTATTAGTGCAACCACTAAATTTTGCCCTATGAGGAATTGAACACGACGCGCCTACGGGGAGGCACCCTCTGCAAACGCAGGGATGGGATTATTAGCCCGTTGCCTATTCTGCCGTAAAAGGCAATCGGCTTTTATCAGTACTAATACAGGATTAAGTGCAAAGCTTTACAAAAAATTAACTGGAACAGTAGAGAAATGTTTACAATCAAGAGTTTTGATTGACAGATAAGGGGTTCGACCGCAATTCTAAAAAGGTTGTGAGCGACATATGCTGAGGTATGTCGCTATTGTTAAGCTTGTGATACAAGAGATAATTGTAAAGATTACTGAGGTTATTGAGATCTTAAGTTACGCAACTTCATGCAATAAGCATTGGAATTGGGGGTACAAGGGTGAAATCTCTTCGTTGAGGTGACCCCGCAGCCCTCATTGTCCAGCCCTATTGATACGCAATAGCATTAGCGTTATGTCCTTCTTCGGGGGCATTGAAGATCTGAAGTCTCAGGCAATAAGATCTGAATACCTGAAGCAGTTCTGCTATCGAGGTTTTATGCTGTCGCTGGCGATGTGCCCTGTAAACCAATCGTTGACTCTAAATTCATGGCTGTAGACTCTCTTCCAAATCCCAACTCCTGGCACACCGTTGCATCTGATAAAGCCTTGGAAGTGCTTCAGAGCGATCGCCAGTCAGGTCTAACCTCACAACAGGTAGAACAACGACTCCAGGAATATGGTCTCAACGAAATTCAGGAAACCGGCGGACGAACTGCCTGGATGATTTTGTTGGATCAGTTCAAAAACATCATGCTGATCATGTTGATTGCCGTGGCAATCATCTCAGGCGTGATGAGCTTTTTAGACCTGAGAGCGGGGATAAATTCGGATGACATTCCCTTCAAAGACACGATCGCTATTCTGGCGATCGTGATTTTGAATGGAGTGCTCGGTTATGTCCAAGAAAGTCGTGCAGAAAAAGCACTGGCAGCCCTGAAAAATCTTGCGTCTCCCAAAGTTCGGATTATCCGTGATGGTAAGACGCTGGAAATTTCTGCTAAAGAGTTGGTGCCGGGAGACATCATGCTGCTGGAAGCCGGTGTGCAGGTGTCTGCCGATGGGCGTTTGGTCGAGGCTGTTAACCTGCAAATTCGGGAAGCCGCGTTAACCGGAGAAGCGCAAGCGGTTAATAAGCAGGTGAATAAACAGCTTCCAGAAGACACTCCTCTGGGCGATCGCGTCAATTTAGTCTTTCAGGGAACTGAGGTCGTACAAGGGCGCGGTACCGTGCTGGTGACCTCCACCGGCATGAAAACCGAATTAGGCAAAATTGCTGCCATGCTGCAATCGGTCGAGTCGGAACCGACGCCGTTGCAAAACCGCATGGATCAGCTGAGCCAGGTCTTGGTTTCTAGCGCCCTGATTTTGGTTGCTATTGTTGTGGGCGTAGGCTTGCTGCTGGCAGGGTGGGATAGATTTAGAGATTTGCTAGAAGTATCGTTGAGTATGGCAGTTGCCGTCGTTCCTGAAGGCTTACCTGCTGTGATCACGGTCACACTGGCATTAGGTACCCAGCGGATGGTACGTCGCCATGCCTTGATTCGGAAGTTACCTGCGGTGGAAACGTTGGGTTCGGTGACGACGATCTGTTCTGATAAGACGGGAACACTGACCCAAAACAAAATGGTCGTGCAGTCGATCCACTCGGCAACTGACTCGCTGAAAGTTGATGGCAATGGCTATGAACCGGAAGGTTCATTCTATCAAGACAAGCAGGCGGTTTCGATTCAAGACTTCCCCGTTTTTCGGGCACTGCTCACGGCATGCATTCTCTGTAATGATTCTGTTTTGCAAAAAGAAAAAGGGGAATGGTCGATTTTAGGCGATCCGACGGAAGGTGCCCTGGTTGTAGTTGCCGCAAAATCGGGTTTAGATCGGCAACAGATTCCCTATGACTTTCCCAGAGTTGTTGAATTTCCCTTTACGTCTGAACGTAAACGCATGAGCACCATTTGCCAGGTGCCAGAGCAAGGGCATGGGTTGCCGCTGAAACCTGCGCCTTATTTGTTGTTTATCAAAGGCTCGCCGGAAATTGTTTTAGAGCGGTGCCGTGATGTTCAAAAACATGACACCGCAGAGGCACTGACCGATGCACACCGTCGCGATATTCTGGCGTTGAATGACCAACTGGCAGGGCGGGGGCTGCGGGTCTTAGGATTTGCCTACAAACCGTTAGAGACTCTGCCCCCTGAAGGTGCCGACGAAGCTACAGAAAAAGATCTGATCTGGCTGGGTTTGGTAGATATGCTGGATGCGCCCAGACCAGAGGTGCGAGAGGCAGTCGAGCGCTGTCGTTCTGCGGGAATTCGTCCGGTGATGATTACGGGCGACCATCAGTTAACCGCTATGGCGATCGCAGAAGATTTAGGCATTGCCAATCCGGGTGACGAAGTGTTAACAGGGCGAGATCTAGACAAAATTGAGGTCGGTGATCTGGAAAACCATGTCGATCGCGTCAGCATTTACGCTCGGGTTGCCCCTGAACATAAGCTGCGGATCGTTCGGGCACTTCAGCGCAAAGGCAAAATTGTGGCGATGACAGGAGATGGGGTGAACGATGCTCCTGCGCTAAAACAGGCTGATATTGGCATTGCCATGGGCATTACGGGCACTGATGTCAGCAAAGAAGCCAGTGATATGGTGTTGCTGGATGACAACTTTGCTACGATTGTTGCTGCTGCCGAGGAAGGCAGAGTTGTTTATACCAATATTCGCCGCTTCATCAAATACATTCTCGGTTCTAACATTGGCGAGGTGTTGACCATTGCTGCATCCCCGTTATTGTTAGCCACTAACGGGGTGCCACTCAGTCCGTTGCAAATTTTGTGGATGAATTTAGTCACCGATGGTTTGCCAGCGCTGGCGTTGGCAGTAGAACCTGCGGAACCAAATGTGATGAACCGTCCTCCCCACGATCCATCGGAAAGCATTTTTGCTCGCGGATTGGGAGCTTATATGATTCGGATTGGTCTGGTGTTATCGGTGATCGCCATCACACTGATGGTCTGGTCATACTACTATTGCCAAACCACAGAGGGCGACCCAGAGCGTTGGAAGACCATGGTGTTTACTACGCTCTGTATCGCTCAGATGGGTCATGCTATGGCAATTCGGTCCAACACCCAGCTAACCATCGAGTTAAATCCATTCTCTAACCCCTATGTATTAGCAGCTGTTGTATTAACGACGGTTTTGCAGTTGATGGTAATTTACATTACGCCGCTCCGTCTCTTCTTTGGTACCCATTTACTTAGCCTGACTGAACTAGCCGTTTGTTTTGGCTTTAGTATGCTGATGTTTGTCTGGGTCGAGTTTGAGAAACTGTTTATGCGCTGGTACGGCAAAAGACGACAAGCCTCTCTCTGATGTACCTGAAAACGCTCCATCTTCGCCAATTTCGTAACTATCAAGAGCAACAGGTTGAGTTTGTCGCACCCAAAACCATTTTGGTGGGCGACAATGCCCAGGGAAAATCTAATTTATTAGAAGCGGTGGCACTCTTAGCAACGTTGCGATCGCACCGGGCAACTCGGGATCGCGAATTGGTTAAAGATGGAGAGGCGATCGCCCAGATTACAGCTCTGTTAGAACGAGATTTGGGATCAGTTGATTTGGGGCTTACCTTTCGCAGCAACGGGCGACGCACGATAACCCTGAATGGCGAAAACTTGCGACGGCAATCTGATTTCTTAGGAATGATGAATGCCGTTCAGTTTTCCAGCCTGGATTTAGATTTAGTGCGTGGGGGTCCCGGTCATCGTCGGGATTGGGTGGATGGTCTGTTGACCCAGCTTGAACCTGTGTATGACTCGATCTGGCAACAATACCACCATATCTTGCGGCAGCGGAATGCACTGTTCAAACTAGCCAAAGCCTCCAATCGCGATCTTCAACCCGATGGGGTTGCGCCGATTGATCTCACCCAACTGGCAATTTGGGATACCCAACTGGCGATCGCCGGTACCCGCGTCATTCGTCGCCGTGCCCGTGTCATCGATCGCTTGACCCCTTTGGCACAAACCTGGCATCACGCCATTAGTGACAGCCGCGAAGAGTTACGGATCGATTACCTGCCCAATGTGCCCGTAGAGCAGGATGATCCAGAAAAAATTCAGCACCGCTTTTTAGAGCAAATTCAACAAAAGGCGATCGTTGAACGCATCCAGGGAACAACCCTGGTAGGTCCCCATCGGGACGAAATTGAATTCACTATCAACCAAACACCTGCCCGTCAATATGGCTCTCAAGGGCAACAGCGGACATTGGTATTAGCCCTAAAACTTGCCGAGTTAATGCTGATCGAGACGATTGTCAAAGAGCCACCTTTGTTATTGCTGGATGATGTCCTGGCAGAACTCGATCTCAGCCGTCAAGACAAATTGTTGCAGACTATTCAAGATCGATTTCAAACCATCATTACCACGACCCATCTGGGTGTTTTCGATGCTCAATGGCTGAACTCATCGCAAATTCTCCACGTCAAAGCCGGACATATTGAAGTCCCCAACCTTCCCACCCCTTAAAACGGCATTGCTTAGGATCCGTACAACGCATCATCAAACCGTTGGATCGCGTCCATATCATAGGGCCCTTTGGGTTGAACGGTAGCTTTTGAGTTGGCTGGCGTCGGCGTTGGCGATTGTTTTGGACTGGGAGTCGCGGTCTGAGCATTTGTGTTGGGTGCGACCGGCTCAGTCTGGTCAGGCTCAGGCGATCGCACGTCTTCCGGTTGAGAATTTGTGGTATCAGCTTGGGCGACGATCCATGGTGCGAAGACCAATGGTGCGGAGACCGATGGTGCGGAAGCGATCGGCGCACTCTGGGCTGTCTCGACCCATACCACCAACGAGACTGCCAGCACCAGCATGGAGAGAACGAAAGATTTTAATAGGTTCATATGCTTAATTTGTTGCAATCAACAATAAGAAACCTTTTCCTCTCATCTTATACGGTGAGTTTTCAAACAGGTGCAGGTATTTTCCATCGATGGTTTTGCCAACCTTGAGAGGCGAATGTGATCAAGCTTGAACACAACGGTTATCCGTGGGAGGATTACAGATCCGGCAAGACCCTGGTGGATTGCTATAAGATCAGAAAAGAGCTACTTCAGAAAAGTTTACAAATAGTTGAGATTTTCCTGTGGAACCGCTGCAACCTGGCGAAAGTAAAGACCCTGCCCTACACACTGCACCGTTTACCTTTGATGACATCGACGCTGCCCTGGAAGACTTAAAATTTGGGCGGATGATTGTCGTTGTCGATGATGAGAATCGTGAGAATGAAGGCGACCTGGTGGGTGCAGCCCAATTTGCCACTCCCGACATGATCAACTTCATGGCAGTCGAAGCCCGTGGGCTGATTTGCTTAGCAATGACTGGAGAGCGCTTGGATCAATTAGATCTGCCGCTCATGGTGAGCAATAAAGCCGATGAAAATGAGCAGACAGCTTTCACAGTCAGTATTGACGGTGCTTTGCATTTGGGTGTGACGACGGGGATTTCCGCAGAAGATCGGGCAAAAACCATTCAAATTGCTATTAATCCGGGTAGCAAACCGGAGGATTTACGTCGTCCCGGTCACATTTTCCCCTTGCGAGCCAAAGAGGGGGGAGTTCTCAAGCGGGCTGGGCATACCGAAGCAGGTGTGGATTTAGCCCGTATGGCAGGGTTATATCCATCTGGGGTGATTTGCGAAATTCAAAATCCAGACGGCTCAATGGCACGCTTGCCAGAACTAATCGACTATGCCAACCATCACCGCCTCAAGATTATTAGCATTGCAGATCTGATCAGTTATCGGTTGCAGCATGAACGCTTTATTCGACGAGAAGCGATCGCCGATTTGCCCACTGAATTTGGGCATTTCAAAGTCTATGCCTACCGCAACTTACTGGATGATTCTGAACATTTGGCACTGGTTAAGGGTGACCCCGATACATTCAAAGATAAGTCGGTTATGGTCAGGGTGCATTCGGAATGTCTTACCGGCGATGCCCTTGGCTCTTTGCGCTGTGACTGCCGGATGCAACTACAAGCCGCATTAAAAATGATTGAAAATGCTGAGCGCGGAGTTGTGGTTTACCTGCGACAGGAAGGGCGCGGCATTGGGTTGGTCAACAAACTAAAAGCCTATTCTTTGCAAGATTTGGGTTTAGATACGGTGGAGGCAAATGAACGCCTTGGTTTCCAGGCCGATCAACGCAACTATGGCATCGGTGCCCAGATTCTCAATGATTTAGGCGTCAAACAGTTTTGTTTGATTACCAACAATCCGCGAAAAATTGCGGGACTGAAAGGCTACGGGCTAGAAATGGTCGATCGGATGCCATTGTTAATTGAGGCAACGTCCTATAACATGGGCTATCTAGTAGCAAAGGCAGAAAAATTAGGTCATTTGCTATTGCAAACCTATTTAGTGACGGTCTCCATTCAGTGGCAAGATAGCCTGCGATCGCCCTCTGAACGCTACGAACGTCTGGAGAAGTTGCGGCATTTGATCAAACCCTATGATCTGCTATTGCAAGAAGAAGCCCGTCCGGTTGCGATCGCGCTATTTGGCAAATCTTCTCTGATCTTCCACCTGGGCTTTGATCAACCGAATATGGTTGCCCCCGATTGGTATACCCAAACCGATCACCCGTGTTTGCAATCGATCGCTCAAATTTTAGATCGTTTAGCGACCTGGCAACCCGTCGAACAGGTGGAATTTATGATTTCTCCGGGCAATGACCCCATGATGAAATTGCAAGTCCAACTCGATCGCCAGATCTTTAAACTCGACAAACAGTCGGAAACTGAGATCAAACCATCCATGGTTTGCGATCGGCTGGAAACCCAACGGATTTATGTCTTTTCCAGCCACACCCCTAATGATTAAAACGCGAGTGTTGCAGATACTAAATTTTGCTATCTGAAGTGCTGCCTCCATGCAGGGGTTCTACCCCTGCACCCGGTGTTAATTTTTTGATTGAGTCTACTAGCGATGTCGAGTCGCGAGTTCATCACCTGCGGATACAGGTTGCCTGAAATCGGGTCTCAGTCTCTGACGTTGCCGAATAGGAATTTGAATAACAAATTCTGTTCCTTTGCCGTAGGTAGAGTGACATTCTAATTTACCTTTGTGTTGCTCGGTTATGATTTGATGACTAATCGACAACCCCAATCCCGTGCCTTTACCAATCGGTTTGGTTGTAAAAAATGGGTCAAACAATCGCGATTTTGCCTTCTGGCTAACCCCTGGTCCATTATCGCTAATATGGACGGAAATCCATTGCTGTTCGACGATTGTTGTCCAAATGCGAATGATATTGGGATTCGCTTCAATTTCTTTATAAGACTTAGGTCGATTGCTTTCTTCTAAGGCATCGATCGCATTACTTAAAAGATTCATAAACACTTGATTGAGCGGTCCTGGATAGCATTCTACGAAAGGAAGATTGCCATAGTCTCGAATCACCTGAATCTCTGGTGCTTCAGGTTTTGCCTTCATCCGATGTCCCAAAATCATCAATGTGCTATCTAACCCTAGATGAACATCGACTGTTTTGAGTTCCGCTTCATCGGTACGAGAAAAATTTCGTAAAGACTGAACAATTTCACGAATTCGGGTTGTTCCAGTTTCCATAGAATTCCGAATCTTAGATATATCTTCGGATAGAAAGTCCAACTCTATGGTCTCTAATGCCTCTTGAATTTCAGGCGTTGCCTCTGGATAAGTTTGATGATAAAGACGCACTAATTTCAATAGATCTTGGGCATATTCATCCATGTAGCTGAGGTTGCCATGAATAAAGTTAACCGGATTGTTAATTTCATGGGCAATTCCTGCAACTAATTGCCCTAAACTAGACATCTTTTCCGCTTGAATCAGTTGATTTTGAGTATTTCTTTGTTTGGTTAGAAGATGTTTTACTTGTTCGATTAAGTCATTAAAAGTGGTATTCAGTTGGCCAATCTCATCGCTACTAAGAACAGGTACCTTTAAATCAAAATTATTTTCTTGATTAATTTTCCGAGCAATTCGGGTCGCTTCTTGAATGGGTTGAGAGATTACCCGACTGGTATAAATAGCTAACAAAATGGCAAAAATAGCAGATAAGGTCATGCTGCCAAAAATAACCTGCATTTTTAAGGCACGGGCATATTGTAAATCAGCTTGAGCTTCTTCATATTCGTCTTCAATCGTGATCATCAATTCTCCTATCCCATGGACTAAATGTTCCAGGTTAATGGATGTAGAATTGAGGTTTGATACGACTAGTTCAGAACGAATAGATTGAATCTCTGATGATGATAGGTTCTGTTCTGACAATTTCTGAAGAAATACTGACTGTTCTCCATACTCTTGAATAACGCCATCATAATCTTCAATTAGCTTTTCATAGACGGCTAACTCTTCCGTCGTTTCTTCCACTTCGGGATTGGCATAAGATGCCTTGAGAGCATCCCATATTCTTTTCGAATCTTCTAAAGACTGACGAAAAAGTTCGTATTCTTGTCGAAGCTCATCTGGCTGGTTTAAGCGACCTACAAGGATATGTCGATGGGTCAGTGTTTGCAGCAAACTAATTTGTAGTTGATTAAGAAATTGACTTTCTTCTAATGAATCTTCTCGGCGTTCTTCCGCTAGAAATTGATAATGGTTGCCTGCAAAAATTCCAGTCGTTGTGCCTGCGATCGCCACTCCCAATGCAATAAAGTAACCTAAGCTAATTTTTTGTTGAATCTTTAGATTCTTAAACCAGGATGATGGACTAAATTGAGAAGATGGACTTAAAGGGTTAGGGATAGTTAATTTGTTTTTCTGGAATTTATTAAAGCGATTCATGACTTTTATGGAATTCCTGAAGTTGAGTTCTTTTATACAAATTTTTCCAATTCAAATTCCCTAAACCGGATGTTGTCGAATCATTGAATGAGTATTTTGGCATCCTTAATCGTCTGGGTTTAAACTCTGCATTCCCAGGCATAGCTAGATTTAAATAAGGGATTGTTTGTTTACTCAAACTTTATAATACAAACTCTGTTTTGGTGTGTGCCAGGTTACACTTCAGCCCGATAGATGCGATGGAGGTAAAACATCTGCATAGGGTTGCACTTGCCCTGTCGGTTGCAGAAAATTTCCTTCCTCCAGGTTAGAGATGAAATGTGCAAAACTTGGGGAAATAGGCAAGGGTAATGCTAAATTTTTTATGAATGTTTGGTGAAAACTGAAGGTTTTCACCAAACATTCATAGCCAAGCGATGGCAGTCGAAGGGTTGATTAGGACAAAGGTTGTGTGGGAACCCGCGCTCCGCGCGGGTTCCCACACAACCTCCTGATTTAACTGTCTCGACGGTTGCTATGGTTCTTAACGACCCATGCCCAACTGGCGTTGAATGTCTCGAATCGCTTTTTGCAACTCCGGCAATCGTGGGAAAACGGCTGAGGCTCGCAAGAACACCTTATAAGGAATGGCTGGAGCGCCAATCACTACCGCTCCGGCGTCAACATTGTTGTGAATGCCTGCTTTAGCCGCTGCTTGGGCACCATCGCCAATGTTGGCATTATTGGCAACGCCCACCTGTCCTCCAAATATGACCCGGTTGCCTACTTTCACGCCTCCGGCTAAGCCAACTTGAGCTGCCATGGCACAGGCTTCACCGATCTCGCAGCCATGCCCAATGTGAACCAGGTTATCGATTTTAGTGTTGCGACGAATGCGAGTTTCACCCACAGCAGGGCGATCGATCGTCGTATTACAGCCAATTTCGACACCCTCTTCTAGCACGGTATAGCCCGATTGCTCCATCTTGTACCAGCCTTCGGGAATGGGCACAAAGCCAAACCCTTCCGAACCGATCGCGGCACCACTATGAATCACACAATCCGCCCCAATCTGGGCACGTTCATGAATCACGCAGTTGGCATGAAGTACGGTGCGATCGCCAATTTCTACGCCTGGATAAATCACTACATTGGGATGAATGCAAACCCCAGCACCAATTTTTACTCCTGATTGAATCACCACATGAGCGGCGATCGCCACATCCTGCCCCAGTTGCACCGTCGGGTCAATTACGGCTGTGGGATGGATCGATGGAGCCGGATGAAACGGTTCATAAAACAGGGCGATCGCCTGGGCAAAGGTTAACCTGGGATAAGAAGATGCAATCCAGGCAATGCCGCGCTCAGTTGCCTGCGTTTGCAACGTCTGGTTCATCGGCAAAATCAAAGCACTGGCAGATGTCGTATCAATCTGATTCGCAAACTTTTCTCCGTCGATATAACTCAGCATCCCAGATGTCGCCTGCTCGACGGCTGCCACCCCTTCAACTTCAGGATCAAGGGCAAGATAGGAGAGCGGGGGTTGAGATGTAGCAGCGGTCAATTTTGCCAACAGTGCGCTAAATTTCATGGTGATCTTACTCGCGACCAGACGAGTGAAATCATATCAGGTCTGGTTCTTAGGCGCGTGGATTTACGAAAACCGAAGATTACGCGAAGCGATACAATCCCAACCCTATGGCTTCGGTGCGCATGGGCTAAAAATTGGAGTATTGATTTTGTCTGGGGACGTACATCATCTTGGGATCTTTTTCGGATAGTCTGGATAATTTGGTGCAATAGTTTCTCAAGACAGTTCCCCCAACTGTTGTGATCCTTATAGCAATTTGCCGTCGAGTAGAGTAGAAATTATGTTTTGCAAGCCCTGCTCCGCAGGGCTTGCAAAACAATCTGGTTCTATCCGAGCGCGAAACGCTATGTAGCCCCAGCCAGAATGAAGCCATCATGATTTTCTCTGTTGTCCCTCGCTTTCGCCAATTTCATCTGCGGACAGCACTGGTTGTCCCGTTTGTTTTAGAACTCATTGCCGCTGTTGGGTTAGTTGGCTACATCTCTTTTCAAGGAGCCCATAAAGCCGTTCAAGACCTTGCTTCCCAACTGCGTTCAGAGCTGTCTGCCCGAATTGAACGGGAATTGGATAGTTACTTCACCACGCCTCATGATGTGAATCAGCTCAATGCCGTAGCTTTTTCTCAAGGCGATTTGGATTTTAAGAATCCTCAAAATGTTGCTCAAATCTACCAGCAAGTCAAAATTTCACCCTTCATTTTTGGCATCTATTGCGGCACTGAAAACGGCGAATTTTTAGGAGCAGGGCGGGATTTGACGGGTCGTGAAATTGTCATGTGGCTGACCAATGCGGCAACTAAGCAACATTTTTATGACTATGAGTTAGACAATCGGGGCAATCGTCTGGGGTTTGTCAATGATTCGGGTGAATACGATCCACGTCAGCGTCCCTGGTATCAAGCTGCTTTGCAAAAGCAAGCTGCCACCTGGAGCGAAATTTATATTGACTTTGCGACTGAACTGCCGGTGATTACGGCAAGCCGACCCGTATTTAGTGAAGCAGGGGGAGTTGTCGGCGTTTGTGCGACTGATGTGCAATTGCCTAAAGATTTTCGAGAATTTCTCTCGCAGCTGCAAATTGGCAAGACGGGGGAAGCCTTTGTTATCGATCGCTCGGGTCGGATTATTTCTAGCTCTACCGATGAACCTTTAACCGTAGGCAAAGTGGATAATACAACGTTAATTCAGGCAAGCAACAGCCGCGAACCGTTGGTGAGTCAAACGGCTCAGTTTTTGCAAAAAACATTTGGCAATTTCAACCAGATTCAGCGATCGCAGCAACTCGACTTCAACCTCAACGGTCAACGGCAGTATATTCAAGTCCTGCCATTTAATGACGGGCGTGGGTTGGATTGGTTGATTGTGGTGGTGGTGCCAGAATCCGATTTTATGGGACAGATCTACACCAACACGCGCAATGCCGCACTTCTGACCTTGCTGGCACTGGGGGTGGCGATCGCCCTTGGGGTGCTGACGGCTCGCCGCATTACCCGCCCCATCCAACGGGTGAGTGAAGCGTCAGAGGCGATCGCTCAGGGGGGCGACCTGACTCAAGATATCGGCAACAGTCGCATTATTGAAATCAGCAGACTTGCCAATTCGTTTAACACCATGGCAGGGCAGCTCAAAGAATCGTTCACCCATTTAGAAGCCAAAAATGTCGATTTACAGCACGCTAAAGCCGAACTGGCAAACGCCAAAGCCCAACTAGAAGCCGTTTTAGATGCCGTTCCCGGTTCAATTTCCTGGGTGAATGAAGATGGGGTTTACCTGGGGGTGAACCGTTATCTGTCAGACAGCTTGAATCTACCACCCGATGGCATTGTCGGTCGAGAAGTCGGCTTTATCAACAATAGCCAAGAGTATGCCAACTTCATGCGAGAGTTTTTAGCGAGCGCTGACGAATCCAGTTCGCGAGAAATTCAGGTTACGGTGAACGGCGGCGATCGCTATTATTTGATTGCAGCCCAAAAATATCAGCAGGGATGCTCTACCGTTTCGGTTTCTGTGGGCATTGATATTACCGAACGACAGCAAGCACAAGATGCCCTTCGTATTGCCGAAGCCAGCTATCGGGGCATTTTTGAAAACGCACCCCAGGGCATTTTTCAATCAACTCCTGATGGACACTTTATTCGAGTCAATTTAGCCCTGGCACGGCTATATGGGTACGATTCTCCCGCAGAGCTACTGGCAAATATTTCAGACATTAGCAGCCAGATTTATCTTGACCCTGCTTTGCGCGAAACCTTTAAGCAGCAGGTTGAACAAGACGGCAAAGTAGAAGGATTGGAATATCAAGTGTGTCGGCGCGATCGCAGCATCATTTGGGTCAGAGAAAATGTCATCGCCATCCGCGACTCTAATAATCAAATTGTCTACTACGAAGGCGTGATAGAAGACATTACTGACCGCAGGCAGCGAGAAGACGATCTGCGCCGACAACTGGAAGAATTGCAGATTGAAATTGACCACAAACGACGCCAGCAAGAAGTTGCCCGAATTACGCAGAATGGCTACTTTCAAGAATTACAAGCAGCAGTAAACCAGCTCGACCTGGATGAGTTTTGGAGTTAAATTTCATACCCATTTAATGAGCGATCGCACCAGATCCCGTAGAGGCGCATCGCAATACGCCCTTACAGAAGATTGAGGCTGGGGACAAAAACAAAAAATCGCGGCAGTGCCGCGATTTTTTGCTTCTAAGATAGAGTCTCAAACATTAGTCGATGTAGCCCATCAATGCTTCTGGATCATCAATGTCATTAGAGGCGATCGGGCGACCCCCTGGCAGCAAAGACGCTTCTAGTAAGCGTGGATCACTTGCCATAATTGGACGACCCCCCGGCAGCGTCAGGTCATCGCGAATGATCATTTCACTGGCGAAGATGGGGCGATGGTCTGCCAGCGCGTTGGACTCAACGATGCGAAGGTTGCTTGCCATAATTGGACGGTTATTTAAGATGGTGCCAAAAATCTTCATATTGCTGGCAGCAATGGGGCGCAAACCAGCCACAGAAATGCTCTCAATGATATCCAGTGAATCCGGTGCAACTGGACGATTCCAAACAGAACCCGAAGGGCTGATTTCAATAGCTCCTGACTTCTCTTTTTGATCGCCGCTTTTCACGGAGAGCGCAGTAACCTCACCTTTCTCAGCCGTTGCAGCTTTGGCTTGACCGCCATTCCCGGTACTTTTTTCTTGCTCAGCCATTGTATTCTCCAGTTGACCCGCTTTATTTTCAGTACTGCTTTCTGATGCCCCCTTACCAGGTCTGGTTCTGCGACTGGTGCGCTTGACTGGTTCGGTGGTGCTCATGCGCCAGTACCCCTAAAAAAATTAATAAACTTCCCGATAATCAAACGATCGTTCAGTGCTGTATGTTGAAGATTGTCTTTAACGACAGCAAGGCTTCAGAATGTCTTTAAACGATGCCCCCTTATTATAGGGGTAAAGCCCCTAGCCTAAGTTAAAGACTAGCTATGAAAAACATAGAAATATTTTAATAATTGCTTTCAATCGGTTTGATAAATTTTGTTTATAGAAACAAGCCACAAGATATAACAATTGAATACAGAAACGGTATTGTAAGATGTTCTGTGCCTCACAATACCGTACTAAATCGACCTGCACAGCGCTATAGGTTGGCGAGAGGGTTTAGCCCAAGAATCGCTTGAGGGTCGGAATTCGAACCAGCACGAAATAATCTAACAGCAGTACCGTGATTAACGACAACCCAACCAGCGGAAAGGCAATCCCCAAGACTGCGATCGCCCCGATTGGCAGTTTCCACGGCTGCTTATAGGCTGGTAACATAGGTGCGCCCAAACGCCCCAAAGGACGACGCTGCCACCACATCACTACGCCGCTGATACATAGCACTACGACAATGACACAAGCAAACAACATCAGCAATTGGTTCCCCAAACCAAAGTATTTGCCCATATGGATTGCCACGCCCATTTCCACTGCTCTGGGAACTAAGCCATAATCCTGCCAGCGCACATCTGCCAAAATCTTGCCGCTGTATTGATCGATATGCAGTGTTGTTTCCAGAGTGGGATCATCTGGAAATGCAGAGACAGTATAGACCCCAGTTTCATCGGCAGGAAAGCTTACACTGAATCCAGGTGGTGCCTTTTGGGCTTGAGCCAATGCAATGACCGAATCTAAATTCACGGGTGTGCCTGGAGCTAGCCCATTTTCTGTGGCGTTGGCAGACCCAGCATCCTGTTCTGCTGAATGCAGTTGATGGGATTGAGTGGATGGGGTTGAGAGTGGCATGGGTAACTGTTCGACTGCCCAGGGCACAACCTGGTTGCCGTGCTGATTTAACGAACCCGTGAGCACCGTCGAAGAAGGAATGTCATCCCACATTTGTGCAGGAAAGCGACTCCACACCTGAGCAAAGGTGTCGCCCCAAAAAACAGACCAGGGGAGTCCAGTCAAGATCAAAAATGCCACCAACAAGGTGCCATAGAAGCCAGAAACCGCATGTAAGTCTCGCCAAAAGACCCGCTTGTGGGTATGCCCATTGGGATGCCAGAGCCGGGGCAACAACGTTCCCCAAAGGCTGAACCCGTTGCGCGGTAGCCACAGATAGAGTCCTGTGAGCAGCAACACCAAACCCCAACAGGCTGCCAGTTCGACAATATAATCACCCACTTTGCCTATCATCAATTCGCCGTGTAATGCCCGAACATTGGCTTGCAGGTTATGGTCTTCATCGCGATCGCCCAACACTTTCCCTGTATAAGGATCAATAAAGACAGTTAAATTTTGTTCATTGGCTGTCGTGACTCCTATTTCTGTACTCCGGTTGGGAGCTACATTGGGAATGACCTTGGTCACGGTTGCATTAGGATATGCCTGCTGGGCTGCCTCTAATTGTTGTGTATAAGGCAATATTGTTTCCGCAGGCTGCACAAACAGTTGATTGTGATACATCACTGTATCCAACTGAGGTTTAAACAAATAGATGCTGCCTGTAATAGCAAGCAATAGCATAAAGGGAATCACAAACAAGCCTGCGTAGAAATGCCAGCGCCAAATTGTCCGATAAAAGCGGTTGGGGGGAGATTCAGCATCGGGAGATATTTGATTGTCAACGTTTGTGATCTGCGGCATAAAAATTCAGAGATAGAATTAACTACGAAAATGCAACAGTTGCAAATTAGTGTCAAAAGACATGCCGTCAAACTCCAAACTTTATTTAGAATTTCAGAATTGATTAATCTGTAATGTTGGTTGCGAGAGCGACGGCGGAGCCATCGCTCTCTTGGAAAGGATAGGGTTTTGTTAAATCCCTGATCCTGAGTTAGTAACCTTCAGGGTCTAACCCCACAACACTGTTTTTGTGTTTGACAAATTCGCACACTACTAAATTGATAAAAATAATTTTCAGAAACTTAAAATAAATGGCAATACTGATTTTGATCCGACATGGACAAAGCACCTGGAATGCCGCCAACAAATTTACCGGCTGGGTCGATGTGCCGTTGAGCAAAAAGGGACGGGCAGAAGCGGTGACTGCCGCTGAGAAATTGCAGACCTATCCCATCGACGTGTGCTATACCAGTTTGTTGATTCGGGCGATCGAGACAGCTGTGATTTGCCTGACTGAATTTGAATCGGTCTGTGGGGGGCGCAGTCCTGTGATTAAGCACGCTGCCGATGACCCCGAATGGCATGGCTGGGATCATTACGAAGGCGATATTGCAGAAGAATTGCCGATCTTCCTGTCCCAAGCTCTGGATGAACGGTATTACGGCGATTTACAAGGTCTGAATAAGGCAAAAACTGCCGAACGATTTGGCGCAGCGCAGGTACAGGAATGGCGGCGATCGTTTTCGATCCATCCACCCGGCGGTGAGAGCCTGGAAGATACGATGAATCGGGCAGTTCCCTTTTTTCGCGATCGCATTCTGACCCATCTTCAGCACGGCGATAATGTCCTGGTTGCGGCTCACGGCAACTCGTTGCGCGCCATCATTATGGAGTTAGATCAGCTGGCACCCGAAGACGTTCCGGGTTTAGAACTGGCAACGGGTGTGCCGATTGTCTATGATATCAACGCTGCCGGAGAAGTCTTACAAAAAACGATCTTATAGTCAGCCAGAGTGCCCTATCAGCATGAAAATTTTGATCTTAAATGCCGGATCGAGCAGTCAAAAAAGTTGTCTGTATGACCTGCCGACTGACCATTTGCCACCCGATCCGCCTGACCCGGTGTGGGAAGGACAACTGGATTGGACGCACCAGGCAGATGCTGCCGAAATGGTTGTGAAAACGGCAGCCGGGGTTGAAATCAAAGCATCTTTGCCGACTGCCTCTCGTTCGGAAGATACGCTGAAGTTGCTGGAAACGTTATGGAGTGGCTCTACCCAGGTTTTGCAACACCCCACGGAGATTGATATCGTAGGACATCGGGTGGTGCATGGCGGCGAACATTATCGACAGAGCACTCGGATTACGGCTGACGTGAAAGCAGCGATCGCCCAATTGGCAACGCTTGCACCTGCCCACAATCCGGCAAATCTAGCTGGCATTGAGGCGATCGAATCGGTGTTGGGAACTGTTCCCCAGGTTGCGGTCTTTGACACGGCTTATCACAGCCACATTCCCCTGGCGTCGGCAACCTATCCGATCCCCTACGACTGGTTTGAGCAAGGCATTCGGCGCTATGGTTTTCATGGCATCAGCCATCAGTACTGCGCCCAACGAGCGGCACACCTTTTGGGTCGAGATCTGGCGCAACTGCGGCTAATTACCTGTCATCTGGGCAATGGTTGTTCTCTCGCGGCGATCGCTAACGGACGTAGCATTGACACCACGATGGGGTTCACACCCCTGGATGGATTGATGATGGGTACCCGTTCCGGTGCGGTTGATCCGGGGATTTTAATTTACCTGATGCGGCAAAAGGGATACAGTGCCGACCAGCTCGATCAGCTATTGAACAAATCCTCTGGATTGAAGGGCATCTCCGGGATTTCCGGCGATATGCGGCAAATTATGCAGGCGATCGCCCAGGGAAATGATCGTGCCCAACTGGCGCTCGATATCTACATCCATCGCTTGCGATCGGGCATTGGTGCCATGCTGGCGAGTTTGGGTGGTGTGGATGCATTGGTGTTTACCGCAGGAGTGGGCGAACATTCTGCCCAGGTGCGCCAGCAAACCTGTGAGGCGTTTGCCTTTCTGGGCTTAACCCTGGATGAGCAAAAAAATCAACAGTCTCCTCGCGATCAAGACATTGCTCACCCCGATTCAACGGTGCGCGTCTTGGTGATTCATACCCAGGAAGATTGGGCGATCGCCCAAGATTGCTGGCAACTCTGGGCTGATTCGTCTGATTTATCTGATTCCTCTAATCCATCTGAGCCGAGCTGAATAGCTTGGACGCAGGGGCACCCCGGTCGGGGTGCCCCTGCATGATTGATTCTGTTATGGCAATGGAGTAGATGGTTAGGACAGTGGGGGTGTGTGGGCTGCGCCCCCAGCCAGGGGTTCCACCCCTGCACCCCGTTCAACCAGCCTCTCGGTTGCTATATAGCGGTGTGCAAGTTCGTGAAGTACAGAAACGGTGTTGTGGGGCGCGGAGCGCCCCACAACACCGTACTGAATCAACCTGCACAGCACTATAGACAAAAATTAGACAAAATAATTGGCGATCGCCAGTACCCCCGCACTGGCATTGGTGCTGTAGAACGTCATGCTCGTGACATCGACAACTAAATCACGGGTGGCGGTAAAGGCAACGGCAGCATTGTTGACCGCCAGGTAGGTTTTGTCCTGCCAGGTAAAGAAGACCGCTTCATTGGCTGCCAGGGTTTGATTGCCATTGGTTTTCTGATTTTTGTCTGCGTAAGCCGCCTGGGTTGCCTGGGTCAGACTGGTTCCGGTCACGACTCCAGCATTAAATAATCCGTTAGGGCGATCGCTGATCCAATCATCATCCACATCCAACAGAAAGCGATCGCCGACTTTGGCATTAAAATCGGTGATCTGGTCGAGCGTCGTCACTAAAGAACCGGACAATGCCGCTTTCTGGCTGGTTCCGGCATAGATGAAATAATCGGCACCACTACTCCCCGTCAGCCGATCTGCTCCTGCTCTGCCCAATAAAAAATCGTTGCCCGCAGCCCCTACCAATGTGTCTTTAGCTGTCGTGCCTACAAGGACGTCGGTGTCGCTACTGCCCTTGAAAACAGCGGTTCCAGTCAGGTATTCAAATGCACCAACATCAGGTTTGCTATCTCGGCTCAAGCCCCGTTGATCGGTATCTGGTGCCTCCGTTGCATCGGCTTTATTCAACGCCGGACTGCCCGTCAACAGTGCATAGGTTTGCCCCCATCCACCATGATTTTGCAAGGTGCCTAACTTTGGATCGATCACCCGACTGCCTGCCACCACTTTGACATCCTGCGAACTGGTGGTTTGAGGTGCAGGAAACTCGATATTGCCGCCGCCATCGGTAAATTGGCGATTGGTTTGCTCGTTGAGATTCCAGGGATTGTCGCCTGTATTGAACGCCACAATGGAATTGGTCAGCGTCACCGACTGATCGCCGCTCCAAAACGCACCGCCCATAAAGCCTGCTGAGTTGTCCGCAATAGTAGTGTTGATTAACTGATTGGATGAAGTACTGGTGTTGGCAAAGGTGATGGCACCGCCCAACCCATTGCCCTGCCCGTCATCTGCTTGATTTTGTGAAAACGTACTGTTGCTAATCGTGGCAAACGCGGCTTCGCCCAGCCACAATCCGCCCCCCTGTTGCCATGCTTTGTTTTTAGCAAAGGTGGTATTGCGAATGATCAATTCACCATTGCCGTGGCGCAAGCCGCCGCCCAGCGCATCGCCCAAGGCACTTTTCTCGACGACATTATTGATGATGGCGCTATTCTCAATAATGGCTTTATCCGTTCCGTATAGGAAAAGGAACAGTCCACCTCCCTGTCCCGCGCCCCGGTTGCCATCAAACCGACTGCCGCGAATGGTAATCGTGCCGCCAATCGCTCCAGGTCCCGAGTTTGCGCCAGAGGCATTGGCACCATCGACATAAATTGCTCCGCCATAGCCGCTCGTGCTAATGGCTTGAGTGCCGCCTGCGGTGGAATCATTGTCACGGAAAACGGAATTTTCGACCCGCAATTGAGTCAATAAATTATTGATAGCACCACCATTCGTGCCCTGGTTGCCAATGAACGAACAACCCCGGATCGTTAACGTTCCTCCACTTTTAGTGGCGATCGCTCCACCACCCCGTTCACTCAATGCCAGCGTCCCGTCATTGCCCTTAAAGCTACTGTCAATCACCGTTGTGGTGCTGCGGAATCCGGTATAAATGCCACCCCCAAACCCAGCAACGTTATTGTTAATGCGGCATTTTGTGATGGTTAAGACGGTGTTGTTGCTGGTCTGAATTCCTGCACCCGCGCCGGTCGCTTCATCTGCCCCAGTCAGCTTGCCATTGAGGATCGTCAGATTTTTTAGGCTGACGTTGATATCGCTGCCGATGAGAAACACCCGACTGGCTTTGTTGCCACTAATTTTGATGCCTGCTGCCGCTGCCCCATCAATCGTGAGATTTTTGTCGATCGCCAGTTGACCACGGGTCAGGGTAATGGTTTTACCCTTAAGTTTGCTGGCAAAGCGAATTACCTCTCCGGCGGTGGCATTGGCGATCGCAGCTCGCAACGATCCCTGACCACTATCGGCAGTCGTTTGAACGATAATCATAATTTCCGCAACCTTCCCAAACGATGGGTGATAGGAGTTGAGCGCAAGACGTTATGGCAGGATGGTGTTGCGGACAAACCCGGAGGTTTCATCCGCTAAACCATTGCCAAAACAGCAATGCGATTGAGAAATGGGTAGATTTTGGAATCCTGATTGTTAGCGCTGTAGCCAGAACGATAGGAACCGTAGTTAGACATGCGATCGCTACAGCTCAATGAAAATTGCCAGCATCAGGCTACTCTCTGCCATTAAAAATCAATGGGAGCGTAGACCAGCTGATCAAGTGCCACACCTTTAGATTGCCCATGAATTACAGGTGATGCTGATTTTGGGGATAAATTTGGACGTGAAACCAGAGGTTTCACGTCCAAATTTATCCCGCTATATCAATCCCAAATAGGTTGTAAGAGGCGCACCCCGAAGGGGTGCGCCTCTTACAACCCGCTTATCTTACAAATCGTTTAGGACTGCTGTATTAAACAGCGCCAAATGAACCTATTGGGATGAAGTGACTCAGTGCGCCACACTACGAGTAGGAGTCGCCTTACTTGGTGATCTATATCACTTTAAACCTGCGATAACGATCACCTGGGAAGGTGGGGATTGGTCACACGCTCTCACAGAAAAATGCCGGATACTATATCTTGTCCCTAGCCTTAGCACTTTCATGCACTCTGAAGTCTCCCTGCTTCAACTCCCGATAGAAGAGCTAGTTGACCAAATTCTTCTCTCCTGCAAAATTACTGGCGATGAGAAAAGCCAACTGGCAGGCATTCTGGCTGGCTTGGAACTGCTGAACGAAGACTCTAAAGCCAAGGTTCAACGAGTATTCTACGGTCTGCGCCACGGACTCATAGAGATGGTGGACTGACATTCAAGACCTAAAAAGTTTAGGCAACTGCACGAATGACTGGGCTGTCTCCTGTTGTGCCTGGTCAGTTTTTATCTGCCTGATCGCTCTGTGTCATAAGTCATGCTCCTGAAGCCACACCCATGTGTGGCTTTTTCATTCTGGCGATCGCACACCAGAGTGGCTACTCAGGCTTCAGAATGGTAAAGGACGCGATCGCCAGAATGCTTCATGCCGCTTAATTTTAGCAACACTAACTCTGTCTGGGCTTCGGTTTTAGTCGAGACGCTCTATCGCCTCGGACTGACCACTGCCATTCTTTGCCCAGGGTCTCGGTCTGCCCCGTTAACCGTCGCCTTTGCCCAGCATCCGCAGATCGATGCGATTCCTGTCTTAGATGAGCGATCGGCAGCCTTTTTTGCCCTGGGTATCGCAAAACGGACTGGGCGTCCGGTGGGGCTAATCTGTACCTCCGGAACGGCAGGGGCAAATGTCTATCCGGCAGTGATCGAAGCTAGAGAAAGCCGCATCCCTCTCTTAGTACTCACGGCTGATCGCCCTCCCGAACTGCGCGAATGTAATGCCGGACAGACGATCGATCAACAAAAGCTCTACGGCACGTTTCCCAACTGGTATAGCGAACTTGCGGTTCCTTCTTTAGAGCTGTCAATGCTTGCCTATCTGCGGCAAACGGTGATTCATGGCTGGGAGCGATCGCTCCATCCCGTGCCGGGTCCCGTTCATCTCAACCTGCCATTTCGAGATCCCCTGGCTCCCATTCCTCAAGCTGATGCTGAGGCGATGGCTGACACCTTTCCCGCAGATTTTTTTGATGGCGTCGATGAGCAACCCCCAAGCATTACCCTGCCCCCTCCCTTTTCTTTGCCCTGGTCAGACTGGCAAACCAGCTCAAACGGCATCATCATTGCCGGAGTAGCTCAACCGCAGTCTCCCAAAGCTTATTGTCAGGCGATCGCAACGCTAGCTCAGACCTTACAATTTCCGGTGCTGGCAGAGGCACTATCGCCTTTGCGCAACTATGCCGACCTCAATCCCTATCTGATTTCCACCTACGACTCCATCCTGCGACGTCCAGAATGGGCAGACAAACTCGCCCCAGAACTTGTTATTCGTATTGGCGAAACGCCCACCAGCAAAGAACTACGCACATGGCTGACCCAGACCCAACCGAGACAATGGGTAATTGATCCAGGCGATCGCAACCTCGATCCCCTCCACCTAAAAACCACCCACCTCCGCCTCTCCATTTC